>JAZQTY010000146.1:0-7661 GCA_045631025.1 Eubacteriales bacterium | reverse complement strand
CCTTGGCTCACAGAACGACATGGCTACGATCCGACTTTGATAAGAGCATCTATCATGTCGCCGATATTTCCGTTCAAAAAGCTTTCAAGCGAAAAGAGCGTAAGACCGATTCTGTGGTCGGTTATGCGGCCCTGAGGGTAGTTATAAGTGCGTATGCGCTCGCTTCGGTCACCCGTACCAACCATTGCCTTTCTGTCCGATGCGATCTTATCGTTCTGCTCCTGCAGCTTCATATCGTAAAGCTTGGTTTTGAGCATCTTCATAGCCTTATCCTTGTTTTTAAACTGGCTGCGCTCCTCCTGACATTCAATAACGATACCCGTGGGCTTGTGCGTAAGTCTTACTGCGGACTCCGTCTTGTTAATATGCTGACCGCCCGCGCCACTTGACTTGCAGGATTCAATAGTGATATCGGCGGGATTTATTTCGATAGCAACGTCTTCTGCCTCGGGAAGCACGGCAACGGTTGCCGTAGAGGTTTGAATACGTCCTTGAGATTCCGTTTCGGGAACGCGCTGAACGCGGTGAACACCGCTTTCAAACTTAAAGCGTGAATAAGCGCCGTCACCCTCGATCATAAAGGTTATCTCCTTAAATCCGCCAAGCTCTGTTTCGTTTGCACTCATAAGCGAGGTCTTGAAGCCTGCGGCTTGTGCGTACATTGAATACATACGGTAGAGAACACCCGCAAAGAGTGCTGCCTCCTCACCGCCCGCGCCGCTTCGTATTTCAACCATGACGTTTTTGCCGTCATTAGGGTCGCGCGGCAAAAGCAATATTTTGAGCTCGTCAAGAAGCACGTCCATTTTTGTGCGAGTTTCCTTGATCTCCTCAAATATCATTTCCTTAAGATCGGCGTCAGTTTCCGTTTCAAGCATTTCGCGCGCCGCTTCGTTGTCAGAGGCTGTACGGTTATACTCTCGGAATTTTTCAATTATAGGGGTAAGAGCCTTGTAGTCCTTCATAAGGGCTGCAAATTTCTCTTGATTTGAGAAGACCTCTGGATCTTCAAGCTGCTTTTCTATTCCGATATAACGGGCTTCGGCCTCTTTAAGTCTGTCTAACATAGAACTCCTAAAAGCTTAAAAATTAGTATTTAAAGAACGCGTTAATAGCGCGGTGAGTTTCGTAAAGGTCCACCTTTGCTATCACCTCGCAAGGGGCGTGCATAGAAATCACGGGAACTCCAAGGTCAATAGTTTCTATATTATGCTTGGAGATATACTTTGCAACGGTTCCTCCGCCGCCTCTGTCAACTTTGCCAAGCTCGCCCGTTTGCCATACGACTCCGTCGCGCTCAAGGATCGAGCGAAGCCAGCCGAGATACTCGGCAGATGCGTCGTTTGTAGAGGACTTTCCGCCCGAGCCCGTATATTTCATAAATACCGCGCCGCATGCGAGCATAGGGGTATTCTGCTTTTCAAAGGCGTCTGCAAAATTCGGGTCGTAAGCGCAGGAAACGTCTGCGGACAGACACTTTGAGTTGTGCCTTACGACTCTTTCGTTGCCGCCAAGATTTTCGGAAAGCTCGGCGATAATATCAAGCATAAGGTCGCTTTGCATACCGAAAAGGCTGTCGCTACCGGTTTCCTCCTTGTCTGCGAGTATGCACATAAGCGTATGCTTACACTCGGAGTTTTCAAGGAGAGCGGTGAGGGCAGGATATGCGCATACCTTGTCGTCGTGAGCATAAGCGCCGATAAGCGAGCGGTCAAATCCGATGTCTCTTGCCTTCATAGCGGGTACTACGCAAAGCTCTGCTGAAAGAAAATCGTCCTCACGCATACCGTATTTTTCATTGAGTATGCGAAGAATGTTTTGCTTTACGGAATTATCCTCGCCGTATGGCATACTTCCGAGGAGAACGTTGAGCTGCTCTCCCAAAATAAGCTCGCTGACCTTCTTTTGCGCGTCGCGGTCAAGATGGGGGAGTAGGTCGTTTATATAAAACTGCGGGTCGCATTCGTCCTCTCCGACACATACGTCAACGGTAGTACCGTCAGCGAGAGCAACGACGCCGTGAAGCGCCAAGGGAAGAGCCAACCACTGATACTTGCGTATTCCGCCGTAGTAGTGCGTTTTAAAGAACGCCATGCCGCCGTCCTCGTAAAGAGGGCAGGGCTTAAGATCTATTCGCGGTGAATCGATATGAGCCGCAACGATGCGAATTCCGTTGTTTATAGGCTCCGTGCCGACGGAGATCGCGAAAAGATTTTTTCCGTGATTGTTATAGTAAATCTTGTCGCCTGCCGTAATTTTATCGCCGAGCTTATATTCGCGGTATCCTTTCGCCTCAATAAGAGCGATAGAGGTCTTTACCGCCTCGCGCTCGGTTTTGCTGCTGTCAAGATATTTCTTATAATCCTCTGCGTACTCAAATGCGGCTTTGGTAACCTCCTCGCCTGCCTTTTGATATACTGTCTGCTTTTTATATTCGAGTTTTTCGTTATTGTTCATACTCTTTTATCTCCTCAATGCTCGTGTAATACAAATTTCTGTACGTTTCTGTATACTTGTTTACCTTTTCAAGATAGTTTCTCGTTTCCTTGAAGGGTATGTAGGTAAGATTGCCTTTGCCGTCGGAATATTCGGGATCAGCGAGCCACTTCGTTACGTTACCCGGACCTGCATTATACGCGCAAAGTGCGTTGTCCCAGTCGTTATCAAACTGCTTATGCATAAGACTCAAATAATACGTCCCGTATTTTATGCTTACCTCGGGTACGAAAAGGTCATCCTCGGAAAGATGCTCTCCAAGATGCGCGTCTGACGTAAGCTCAAGAAAGGTAGCCGGCATCATCTGCATAAGCCCGAGTGCACCAACTCTGGATTCTGCTTTTGGGTCAAAGTTGCTTTCTACTTTTATGACTGCCAAAATCAACGGCTCGGGCACGTTGTATTCATAAGCGTACTGCTGAACGAAATTTAAATAATTATCGGGATATATATATCGCTGAAAAGCGCCCCAAAGGAGATTTACGGCAACGCCAAATAAAATTGAAGCCGCAATTATAATGGCAATTATTGCAATTCTCGAAAAACGTCGCATAGATATCTCCTTAAAAATCAATTTTTTAAATGCTTTTCTGCCGCATTCTTTATTTTTATAATAAAGTCGGACTCCGTAGAGTCGTTGTATATGACCTCGTTGGAATGAAGCCTATAAAAATCGTCGTCCTTTTGCGCGCGGACTCGCTCCGTAGCTTTCTCGACGGATATACCGTCACGTACGGAGATTCGCCTAATGCGCTCGTCCTTGGGGGCTATAACGGAAATTACCGTATCACATTCGCGATGAAAGCCCGATTCAATAAGAGTGGGCGCGTCAATTATCAAAAAGTCGGTTTCGCTTTTCTCAAGAACGGCAATTTGACGTCTTATCTCGTCAAGCACGATTCCGAGGACGGTTTCGTTGAGAAGAACCAGTTTTTTTTCATCGTTAAATACTATCTCTCCAAGCTTTTGACGGTTTAGCATTCCGTTGCTTTCAAAAATTGCATCGCCAAATTTTTCTCTTATAGCGTCAAGGCAGAGAGACGGGGGAATAAGCATGGAGTGATATAGCTCGTCTGCGTTTATCGTAGTGATTCCAATACTTGAAAAATATTCGGTAAGTAAGGTTTTTCCCGAGCCGGTAGGGCCGGTAACTCCGATTATCTTCATGCTTTCTCCTTTCTGCTTTTTTCTTTAAATCTTTATTTCTCTTCGTTCCTTATCGGAGCGGTAAGCCGCCTCCATTACGCTTTGAATGTGTGCCGCATCCGAAAAATCAGGCGAGTGCGGTATTCCCGTGCTGACTGACGACAAAAACTCGTACATGCTTCCGACGTGTCCGCGAAGCCACGACGATGGGCTCTTTGGAGCAGGGAAAATACCGCCGGGAGTCGGATATCTGCCAACGCACTCAATCGCCGTATAACCTGCGTTCCCGCCAAGTGCGCCCGACGGACTCGTTCCGTCATAGAAATAAAGAAAATTCGGTTGCATCATGTTAAATTTTATCGAGCCCTTTTCGCCGTATACGCATAAGTTAAGGTCGTCGTTAGAGCCAACGGCAAGCTTGCTGACGCTGACAGTTCCCATAGCGCCGCACTTGAGCGTCGCAGTAAGATAAAACGCCTCGTCGGCATTCGTCTGCCATTCGTTACCATCAGCTCCCGCGCGGGTTTTGAAGGCTATTTGAGACGTACCGCTTACGGACTCAAATTCACCGCAAAGGAAATACACAAGGTCCAAAACGTGTGAGCCGAGATCAAAAAGGACACCGCCACCGCATATATTTCGATCTTGCTTCCAGCCCGCGGGACGGCTTACGTCGGTACAGCTGTTGTGGAGATACTCTGCTGAAAACGAAAGTATACGTCCGAGCTTACCATCGTCAATAAGCTGCTTGGCACGCATAAAGGGCGCAAGAAAGCGGTTGTTGAATACGACGTTGCAGATGAGTCCGGAGTCCTTTGCAAGTCGCGCGATATCCTCCGCCTCGGCGGCAGTAACGCACAAGGGCTTTTCACAGTAAATGTGTTTCTTGGCGGAAAGAGCCTTTTTCAGCGTTTCGTAATGGTATATATTGGGTGTGCAAATATCTATTACGTCAATATTCGGATCGTTGATCAAATCGTCCTCGTTTGCAGTTGCGACCGAAAAGCCATAGGTGTTTGCCACGGCGATACTCTTTTTTTCGGTAGTCGTGCAAACGCCGCAAATTTTAGCATCAAAATCAAGCGGGGAATAATAATATTTAAGATTATCAACGCAGTAAGCATGGACCTTGCCCATAGAGCCAAATCCGATAAGACCTATATTTAACTGCTTTTTCATGCGAAAATCTCCCCTCTGAAGCATACAACTATACATTATAATATTATACCGCATTTACCTGATTTTTTCAAGAGATTTAATAATTATTTTACTTACCCGTTGAAAAAAACTTCAAAACGTAGTATAATGTAGTATGTAAGAATATTTGGAGGTAATGTATGCGTTACGATTTTTTGCTTTTTGATGCCGACGGAACACTTCTTGATTTTCTCAAAAGCGAGCACGAGGCTCTTTGCGATGTACTTAAAATTAACGGAATACAGCCAACCGATGAAAAGGTTAAGTTATATAGCGGGATAAACGATTCGCTTTGGAAGCTGCTTGAACGCGGTGAAATAGAAAAAAAGACGCTTCTCGTTCGCCGCTTTGAATTGCTGCTTGAAGCGTTGGGGGAGAAAGCAGATGCAAATAAGATGTCGGTGGATTACGCAAGCAAGCTTTCCGAAAAGGGATATTTGCTTGAGGGCGCCGAGCAAATGTGTCAGGCGCTCTACGGCAAGGCAAGAATGTTTATAGTTACAAACGGACTCGAGATGGTTCAGCTCGGCAGATATGCGCGCTGCGGAATAGACAGATATTTTGAAAAGATATTTATTTCCGATAAGATAGGATTTCAAAAGCCCTCGGTACATTTTTTTGAAAGCGTTGCCGCTTCTGTGGAAGGCTTTGAAAAAAGCCGCGCGCTTATTATCGGAGATTCATTGACCTCTGACATGAGAGGCGGCTTGAATTTTGGGATAGATACCTGCTGGTATAATCCCGACGGAAAGGAATGTCCTATGGATATGAAGCTTACGCATATATCGAATACGTTTGAGAACGTCGTTCAGTTTATTCTCGGTGAGGAGAGCTTATGATTTCGAGAGCGCTTTTAGGAGAACTTGAAAAGCATAAAATCGAATATATAGAGGATTTTGACGTAAAAAAAAGCACCACTTTTCGCATTGGCGGTGCTTGCGAGCTTGCATTATTTCCGAAAAGCGCGGAAGAGATAGCGATTTGCGTTTCAGTCCTGGATGGTGCCGATAAGAGACTTTGCGTTATAGGAAACGCATCAAACACTCTTTTTGCGGATAAAAAACTTGAGACGTGCGTTGTATTTACCGGAGGGGCAAGTCGCAGAGCGATTGAAGGAACGAGAGTGCTCGCCGAGTCGGGCGCAAGTCTTATAAAGCTTTCGTCTGACGTTTGTAATGTAGGACTTTCCGGGCTTGAATTTGCGTGCGGAATTCCGGCAAGCGTCGGCGGCGCTGTGTTCATGAACGCAGGCGCTTACGGTAGCGCTATGGAAAACGTAGTCGTTAAAAGCCGCGCGTACGATAGGAGAAGCGGCTCGATCGTGACGTTGGAGTCGCACGAATTCGGATACAGAGAAAGTATATATAAAAAAGACAGATCGCTCGTTTGCCTTGAGGCGTTTATGGAGTTAGAGGTTGGTGAGCGCGAGACCATACGCGAGAAAATGCGAGAGCTACTTGAAAATCGACGTCAAAAGCAACCCTTGCAGTACCCAAGCGCGGGGAGTTATTTTAAACGTCCCAAGGATGATTTTGCGGGACGTCTTATTGAAGCTTGCGGATTAAAGGGCGCGCGTGTCGGCGGCGCTATGGTCTCGGAAAAACACGCGGGATTTATAATAAACGCGGATAAAGCAACCTTTGAGGACGTTATGAGACTCGAGGCGCTCGTTGTGGAAACGGTCATGAAGCAAACGGGAGTCGAGCTTGAGCGAGAGGTAGAGGTGATAGAGTGATGAATACGTCGAAAACTCTTACGGAAGAGGTTGTAAATGAGCTTTACGAGCTTCCGCTACATAAAAGCTGCTGTCAAAAGGCGTATCTTTGCGGATTACTTTACGGATGTAAGGTCACGGGAGTGGGCAGGGAAATGACGGCTTCATTTTACCGCCGTGAGGACGCCGAACGGGCAAAACGAATGCTTGACGCGCATTTTTTATCGGGTGCGCCGTGCCTGATAGATAAGAAGTCACGAGGTGGTCATTCTGCATACGAGCTTCGCTTTGACTCTCGCGCGATAAATTCGATTTTTAGTGCTATCGATAAAAGCGAGAATGGCAAATTATTTTCGTTGATAGGCTTTAGGTGCGCCGAGTGTAAGCATCAGTTTTACAGAGGACTGTTTATTTCAACTGCCGCGTTAAGTCAGCCTAAAGCCGGATATCATCTTGAGTTTTCCGTTACAAACGAAAACAGAGCAACCGCGCTTGCTGATATGCTTGAAAACGACGTTGCAAGGGTCGGACGCGTAAAGCGTTCCGCAAAAATCGGACTTTATTATAAGAGTAATACTAAAATCGCCGACCTGTTGTACTTTATTGGAGCTACGCGCGTAAGCTTTGAGTTCAGAAACGTCAGCATTGAACGGGATATACGAAATTACGAGAACCGTGCTACGAATTGTGTAACGCGCAATATATCAAGATCGGTAGACGCCACGAGGAGGCAGATTGAGGCAATAGAATATCTTTTGACAAATGAAAAGCTCCATCTTTTGGGAGCGGAGCTTGAATATACGGCGCGCTTGCGCCTTGAAAATGACTCTGCATCAATGTCGGAGCTTGCGCTTCTTCACGAGCCTCCAATTTCAAAATCCGGACTCAATTCAAGACTTTCAAAAATACTCTCGGCGGCAGAAGAATTTAAAGAAAAATCCAATTCGTAATTTAATAAATACAAAAAGCCTTGCAGGAAAATCCTGCAAGGCTTTTATACTTTTTACCTTGAGTAATCTTTAAATTACTTGTTGGAAATTGCAGCCTGCGCAGCAGCCAAACGTGCAATCGGAACACGGAAGGGCGAGCAGGAAACGTAGTCAAGTCC
>JAZQTY010000145.1:0-3688 GCA_045631025.1 Eubacteriales bacterium | reverse complement strand
GCTCGAAAGTACCCCCGCTCTTGAGCTCGTAAAGGAGCAGATAATTCCCGCGCTCGACGAGGTTGGTCGAGGATTTGAGGCAAAAACAGTTTATCTTCCCTCTCTGCTTATGGCGGCAGAGGCAGCAAAGGCGGCGTTTTTGCCTATAAGCGAGGCGCTTGCGGCAAGTCCCGACAAAACAGAACGGCTCACCGTTGTAATGGCAACGGTTAAGGGTGATATACACGATATCGGCAAAAATATAGTTTGCCTGCTGCTTGAAAACTACGGATTTAAGGTAATCGACCTTGGTCGTGACGTATCGGCAAAGACTATCCTTGACGCAGTAAAGAAGCACAACGCCCCTATCGTAGGGTTAAGCGCGCTTATGACTACGACCGTTCCTGCAATGGAGGAAGCCGTACTACTATTGCGAAACGAAGCGCCGCAGTGTAAGATAATAGTCGGCGGCGCGGTGCTCACCGAGGAATACGCCAAGCTCATCGGCGCAGACAAATATGCCGAGGACGCAATGGAAGCCGTCCGCTATGCTGAAAGTATTGAAAAAGAATTGAATAAATAAAAAAAACGATGAGGCGCATTTGCACCTCATCGTTTTTATTTTAGAAATCAAGAATCGTTTTGTCTCCGTAAACGCCCTGCCAATCCTTCTCAAAGCCTGCGATTGCCGCATCGGTCATGGGATGGGAGATAAGCAGCTTCATAATGTCGTCGGTAACGGTTACGCTGTGACAGCCGACAGACGCACACTTGTGTACCTGCTCTGCGTTCTTGAAGCTTGCCGCGAGAACCTTGCAGTCCATTCCGTAGTTTTCAAGCTGGCATACGATCTCCGCAACGACCTCCGTTCCGTCTCCGATAATGTTATCAAGTCTGTTTACGTAAGGTGCTACGAAGTTTGCTCCTGCCTTTGCAGCCATAAGAGCTTGAGTGGGAGTAAAGATCGCCGTCATGGTAACGCCGATTCCGAGCTCGCGAAGCTTCATAGTTGCCTTGAGTCCTTCCTCGCCTATCGGTATCTTTACGTAGAACTCTCCGCCAAGCTCCTTCTTGAGAAGCTTTGCTTCCTCTACTATCTTATCAGCCTCTGTTTGAGTGGTCTGAACGTGGAGCATCTTGTCCTCGCCGATAATAGCTCTTATGTCCTTAACGAGCTTCCAAAAGTCCGTCTTTGCCTTTGCAATAATAGAGGGATTGGTTGTTACTCCGGCAAGGGGGTAAAATTCGTTGCAATGCTTTATTGCCGCAAGATCTGCGGTGTCGAGAATGTAGATCATTTTCTCTCTCCTTTTTCTTCAAAATTTTCTTTATTATAATCCTCACAAAGAAGATTCATTGCCTTACACAGTTTATGTAAATATATATACGAGCCTACTCCAATAAACGAACCGAAAACGTACCACAACCAAAAAGTGTCCGTTCCGAATTCGTAGTCAATGTCTCGCGCATCCAATGCTTCCTCGACTCGCACCGCTATATGATAATGCCACACGGCGAGCACGATAGAATAAGTAAACACCGCCAGAAGATATGCCCAAAGAAAGTTCATGGTCTTACTTCGGTCGGGCTTCGGCGCAACCTTATCAAGATCAAATGAAAACGGAATAAAGAAAAATATCGGATACAAGCCAAGCGTCAAAACGTTAAAAAGCATAAGCTTCCACATTTTTCTGTCCGTTTTCAGCTTTTCGGGCTTATATTGCTTTTCAGGAGGCGTATCATAGTCGTTATAAGGATACTTATATGCCATACTTTTATACTCCTTAAATAAAAATGTCAACACACATATTATATAACAAACCGCGCCACATGTCAAGGCTTGAATAAATTTTTTACCTTATAACCAAATGAATAGTAACTTTTATTGCTTTATCAGTTCAACAATCCCGTCAAAATTATCGGTCACGGGCACACCCAAGCTTTCAAGATACGCTCTCGGCTGATGTCCGCGAGCTACAAGCACGCAATCTGCTCCGAGCAGCTCTGCCGTCTGTACGTCGTGGTCAGTGTCGCCAACAAACAGAACTCGGCTATCGGGATGCCTTTCTCTCCACTCGTCGGCAAGATGAAGCTTTGAGAGCGCGTGTATGTTATCAAGTCCCAAAATCTCCTCAAAATATCCGTTTATTCCGAGATCGCAAAGCTGACCTACGAGCATAGACCGTTCGGTTGCAGAAAGAACCGATTGAGTAACTCCGCACTCGCGAATATGCTCAAGCGTGCGTATAGCGTCGCAGTAAAGCGACGCGCTTTTTACGTTTTCAAGATACAGCGCCACCCATTTCGGCGCAAGCTCCTCAAAGGACTCCTTTTCAAAATCAAAGCCGAGCGTTCTGTAATAATCAATTATCGGAAAGCGAAAAACAGATCTGTATTTTTCAATGCTTTCAATCCTCGGCAATCCCCTTTCAACGAGCAGGGTGTTGACAGAGTCTATTCCCGTTTGAACGTCGTCAAGTAGAGTTCCGTTAAAATCCCATATTACGTAATCGTATTTCAAGATTTCCCCCTAAAGCTTATCTTATTTTGCAGAGCAAAACAGAACGATGAAGTTGCGCACCGCGCTTCGTCGTTCTGTTTTCATTTATTACATAATCTATTCCGCGTTTTTCGATTTAATTACTTTTCCGCAAGCAGTTTTTCAAGTACTGCAAGCTTTACGCAAAGAACGAGAACCTGCATTGCAGACTCAAGGTCGCCGTTCGTCGGGAAGGAAGGAGCAATTCTTATATTGCTATCCGACTCGTCGCGACCGTAAGGATACGTAGCTCCGACGTTCGTAAGAGTAATTCCTGCCTCACGGCAAAGCGCGTAGGTTCTCTTTGCGCAACCGTCCATAACGTAAAGGCTTACAAAATATCCACCCTTGGGATGAGTCCAACGAGCAGCTCCCGTGCCCTCAAGACCCTCGGTGAGAGTTTTCTCGACTATCTCGAACTTGGGACGGAGAATATTTGCAAGGGTTTGCATATGAGAAAGAACGTTTTTAGCGCTTCCGAAATATTTAACGTGGCGGAGCTGGTTGAGCTTGTCGTGACCTATGGTCTGAACTGCCATTATGGGCTTTATCTGGGCAAGATTATTTTCCGATGCCGCAAAGATAGCAACTCCCGCGCCGGGATAGGATATCTTTGAGGTTGATGCAAAGTAGAATACTCTGTCCTCGTTACCGCCGTTTCTGCAAGCCTCGAAAATATCCGCAAGAACGTCACCGCCCTCGCTGTGAAGCTCGTGTATAGCGTATGCGTTATCCCAGAAAATTCTAAAATCCTTCGCAGCCGTTTTCATAGCGCCAAGGCGCGCTACGGTCTCGTCAGAGTAGGTATATCCGTCAGGATTGGAATACTTGGGACAGCACCAAATTCCCTTAATAGAAGCATCGGATGCAACGAGACGCTCTACCTCGTCCATATCGGGACCCGTGGGAGTCATATTGACGTTTATCATCTCAATTCCGAGAGACTCGCAAATCGAAAAATGTCTATCGTAGCCGGGAACGGGGCAAAGGAATCTTGCCTTTTCTCTACCCCAAGGCTTCTCACCTCCCGCAACACCGTAAAGCATTGCGCGAGCCATAGTATCGTACATAATGTTAAGAGATGAATTTCCGCATACTATTATATTCTTCGCGGGTATATTCAATAGCTCCGAAAAAAGCTTTTTAGCCTCGGGAATACCGTCAAGGACT
>JAZQTY010000144.1:0-14006 GCA_045631025.1 Eubacteriales bacterium | reverse complement strand
TTGGCTCACAGAACGACATGGCTACGATCCGACTTCTAAGACCGTACAAGGGCAGCCTCATAGCCGAGGTATCTCCCTCAGTCCGCGCACCGTTTTATTTTTTCAAAAACAGCGTCTGGTATTTATCCATATCAAAACAATTGTAATCAAGCTCCACCGGAACCATGTGGTTATCGTAATCGATTCGGTATACGGTGTAGCCCTCTTCGAGGTTTGTCGTAACAGTTCTTGGCTCACCTATGTTTGCGATAAGCACTCCCTTTTCCTCTCCGTTGGTTGCCGCTATAGCGTAAAGTCGCTCGCCGTCACCCTTTACCTCGACCTCATTACCCATTCTGTAAAGCTCGCCAAATGCTTGGAGTGAGTACAGCGTACAGAATGGCTTATAGGTAAGCGTATTAAAGAGTCCTCCGTACACGCCCGAGAAAAAGCCTGCGTCGTAGAAGCACATTACCGCCATTTTGGTGCGATGCATCGAGATCATCATCGCCGCAACGTCAGCAGAAGCCTGGGAGGTTCCTCTTGTTTCAACAACTCTGTCCGTATTCCACTCATTAAGGTGTATCTCAACGTCGCCAAAGCCATACTCCTCAAGAATGTCCTCGCAATAAGCCTGTATCAGTTCTGTTCTACGGACTGACATATAGCTGTGGTGAGTGAAAAAATCAAGCGGAGCGTTTTCTCTCTTAACTGCTTCAAGGAAGCCGCGAAGGAACTTTGTGTGGTAGATCGCTCTTTCTTCCCAATGATCCACTGCGTGCTCGACCGCGTAATTCTCCGTCGTCTGAATATATCCGAGGTAAAGTCCCGTGCTTGCGTAGCCGCCAACCTTGATGGAATCGCCAAAGCATTTCTTTAAGTGCTTTGCGGTAATAACGTAAAGCTCGTAATACTGCTCTTTGGTTCCCTTCCACATATTATTAAGCTCAATGCTTTCCTCATTATCAGGCTCGTTCCAGATTTCCCAATACGTAATACCCATATGGTAGCCGTCTGCCCAGCCCTCATTGTAGTGACGGACTATATGCTCGCATATTCTTGCCCACTTATAGGGGTCCGTGGGCGGGAAGATGCGATATGCCTTGATCATGTGAGCGTTTTCAATAGAAACACCCAAGCGGAAATAAGGCTCTATACCATACTCCTTGAGCATCTCAAAGAGCTTATCAGTAAATGCAAAATCGTAAGATGCGGGATCATTCTCGTCGGCATTGAAATCTCTGAATATATTGGGAATATCAACGAAATAGTTTTCACCAAAGTGACCTCCCACGTCATGCATACGAGAATACGGGATATTAGCCTCCTTCAAATAATGCATAAACATGGTAGACAATCCCTCGTCGCACGTCCACGTAGGCGGTTGTCCAACCGCATGCATCGGCTTAATTTTACCGATTTTTTTCTCAAAATCAAATGTTAAATTCATTAAAATCCTCCTTGGTACAAACAGATCGCTTATCGCGCAAGGTTGGTATCAGGGCTTTATCGAAGATACTCCTCAACTGTTTCATATTTTACGACCGAGCTATCCTTCATAGTAAATACGTATACGTTGTCCTCGGCTAAAAATATCTTATCTTCTCCAAGAGCAACTATATATTTGTTTGCATCAACCTTGAAAAGCTCTACGTTTCCCTTAACCACCTTTGCTCCGGCAGGCCAGAATGCATATTCGGGATCTATTATACGGCAAATAGCGTTGCTGCTGTTTTCAGGCAAGCCGTGGTGCGCTACCTGCATAATGTCACTCTTCAACGTATTTCTCCCGTATAGCTTTGTGATCATATCTCCCTTATCATCGTGATCTCCAAGAAAGATCATCTTCTTGCCCTCGGCTTCAAGAGTAAACACAACGCTGCTGTTGTTGAAATCATCCAATTTCTTATTATACACGTCAAGCGTAAAGAGTATATTTATCTTTGCGTTTCGTATATGGAATTCCTGTCCCGGGTGAGCCTTGATCTTGGGAATATTAGGATAAGAAGTATCTAAAAACTTTCTTGTGTTTTCCGTGTAACGGATATTACCGTCCTTCTCATTTGGCCAGTTGTCCACAAGCTGCTCAGCAGACGGAAGATTACATATGAATTTCTCTATAGTTACCTTGTCCGCGAAGGATTCAAAGAAGCTTTCAAAAACGTCAACGTGGTCGTCGTGCGCGTGAGTGATGATCCACGCCGCTATCACAATATTATTTTTATCGGGTGCCTGCTTCTTCAGAATGTTGTATATGCGCTCCGCGTATCCATCTAAATCAAAGCCACCGTCAACGACAATAAAGCTTCCGTCGGCAAGCCTTATTACGTAACACATTCCGTTATACGTTCTGGCAAGATTTCCTTCTTTGAGAAGTCCGACTTGTGTTATCGTCGTCTCACAGCCGTTAACGGGAGTATACTTATTATCCTCCGCCTTAGTCGGAAGCGCAGTCGCGCTCAACGGCTCCGAAAGCACCTTACAGATGTTGCCATATGTCGTATATATAGCCGTTACAACGTACTTATCGTTTACGTAGGTCTTATAGGTGTTTCCATCCATACTTTTTTCGGAATAAAGTGTAAAGCCCTCAGCGGATATAGCGTCGCAATACTCAGTAAACGTTGTCTTTCTTATTGTTCCAAAATTTAGCATATGACAGTCGTCGCCTGTGTCTGTGTACGTTGGTACAAGCCCGTCAAGCACAGGAAGCACCGAAAGCGGTGCTGCGAACATTCGCTCGATCATAAAATCCGCTCCCAAAGTAATATTTCCGCTTTGATCCTTCTTCTCGTCAAGCCTTGTCGCAAGCTCTGCAAGAGCCTCGGACATGGCCTCGGAATCGTAGCCCGCAACGACTAATTTGCTGCCGACGACGCATATCCTTACCTCGTTGTATTTGAGAGTCTTATAGACCTCGTCGCTTTCGGGATATCCCACGTCGCCCACAAGTATTTCTGCTTTTTCGGCATCATACTCCACTCTCTTTTCCGGAGTGACAGATATAGCTCCCACGGTGGCCGCATAGCTTTTCGCAAAGTCCTTTATCGCCCCCGACAGCACCGGATCTTGCCTGATTGCAATTGTAATACCCGCGTACTTATCGTCAAGCTTGATATTGATCTTATCAACTCTTGTAACGATATCGCTTTCCGTGTCTGCTTGAGCATTGCTTTCGCCGGCATCATTTTCGTTGGCTTTGTTACACGATAAGCATCCAAGTATAATGCATGTTACTACCAAACAAAAAACTGCTATTTTTAAAAATTTCAGCATCTTATAGTTCCTTCCATAATATCGCTTTGTAGTTTGTGCTTCTGACAAAAGCGATCATCGGTATTGTCATTTTATTCTGCATCAAATTCTTTCCACGCACCTGATATAATATCCGAGAAATCAACAATCGTCATATTTCCGTTTTCTGCGGTTTTGAATTCGGGAGTAACAGTATAACAAACCGTTGAGTAGGAAAGCGTTACATCTTCATCACCACTCTTATAAGTTCCGGTACCGTTTACGATAAATTCAATATCGTCATTGGCAAAGTCAAGATCCGAAACCTCAACTGCATAGAAATACGTTCCGCCATATTCACTGGCATATACGGATGTTCCGTTTGCTATGAGACTTGTATAAACGGTAGTGGTAGTAAAGCTGTTTTTATAGGTCTTTCCGTTGTAGGTCATTGAAATATCAAAGCCAAAGCTTGAATATTCATCCAGCTCATCCTCGGTAATATTAAGTACACCTATAAAGCGTATCTTTTTACCGTCAAGACTCTTCTGAATATAAACACCGTTACTTGTGGCATTGTATATCTTTTGCTTTGCCTCCATCGCCTTATCGATATCCACGGTTTCGCTCTTATATATCGTATTTGCCGTATAAGGAAGCGAGAGCGTTTCGTTTCTGTACGAGGGGATTATCTCGGAGGCGCATTTTTTCGCAGACTTAATGTATTCCGTATTAGAGGGATTATTATAGTAATGAACGAAGGTCTTTGTATCTCCAATATAACCCGCAACAAATTCTCCGTCAACGTACCGAACTATATCCATAGGCCAAAGAATGACCTTGGGGTTTATTGCCTCTATTACCTTATAGGACACACCGTCAAAGCCGTGGTGAGCCATCTGCATTATATCGGATTTGAGATAATTTGCGTTATAGGTGTTCAAGAGCGCGCTGCCTATTCCGTCCTGCGCGTCTGCAAGGAACATAATGCGCTGTCCCTCGATATTCAAACGAATGACAGTAGACGTATCGTTTGCAGCCTCAAAGGTGTTAGACACAAGAGAATAGCCTGAAAATAAGCCGCTGCCCTTTTCATAAACCGACTGCTTTACATCCTCGTGAGTGGCAAGTACCTCTATCGTAGCACCCGCAAAGCCCATCACCATTCCGCTATGAAGCTTCGAATAGAGCTTTGCGCCCTTAAAGCTTCTCATAGTTTTCTCAATATTTGGTATATTGTTCGCGTATATATCCTCGATGTCAAAACCGTAGAAATTGTAGTAGAAGCCCTTTACGGTAACGCTGTCAGCATAAAGGCTTGAAAATTTGGCCAGTATTCCGTAATGGTCGATGTGTATATGTGTAATAAACCACGCGCTTATAACGGGATCTCCCTTGAGGGGATTGTTTGCCTTCAATATAGAATAAAGATTCTTTGCATCGCTGTCTGTATTATATCCACCGTCAATAACAACGAATGTTCCGTCGGAAAGTCTTATAACGTAGGACATTCCCCCGGTGTCTCCATTCATTGCTTCAACATCAAGCTGCCAAAGCTTTGGAGCACATACGTCAGCCGCAGTCGCGGTGCTTTGCGTATGATAAGGAGTTCCGCTTGCTTGAACGAACACGCGGAGCCTGCCGTAAGCGTAAATACTGCTTACGCTTCTTAAAAAAGATACGAATACGGTATTCGTTCCATTATCGAGAAGCGCGTAATTACAGCTGTCTGCGGAATATGTCTGTATCTGGTTATATCCCGCAGCTGTAAGTGTTGCGATATAGCTTGTGTAATCACTAGACTTTACGCCGGTGTAGTAATAAACTATCGAATCGTCAGATGCTTTATAGCTTGCGCAGTTTTCATCCTTTGTCAGCGACGGCAAAGGAACGTCTGACGGCGCTTCCGCAGTTGCTCCAATCGGAGCAACTGCAACGAGCAACATAGCAACACAAAGAATTAAAATCAATAGCTTCTTTTTCATAATCAACCTGCTCTCAAAGCATCTATTTTTTCATAGAAATCGCTTATCAAAATGTTACCTTGTACCTGTTGACCCTCCCAAATACTTGCAATACCTTCTTGCTTACCATTACTGATAACGGGATGGAATATATCTGCATCTATTCCCGTATCAAAGTAGGTGGGAACTGCCTCAATAGTAAGGCTATCTCTTATCTTGTCAAGCATTTCGACAGACTTGGGGTCACTGTTATATCTGTACTTGAGTGCCTTTTCATAGTATTCGGGGGTTACAAGCTCCGCGCCGTACATACAGAGTGCCTGTGTGATTACGCCTGACATTTCGGGATCTTTTGTACAGGTAAGTACTGCTACACCCGTAACGTTGTCTGTGCAAATAGTATAGTAGTCTGTTTGGAACTCATCATATTTAGGAAGCGGAACGATTGAATATCCTGTACCCATGCGCTCCTGAAGATTCATTGCCTGACCGAGTATCTGGGGATAGAACAATGCGCTGCCTGCTGCAAATATAGGATTCAATTCGCTTTCAGCGATGCCCCAACCTGATGCAAAATACATATTTGGTCTAGCAAAGAACTTGGAAAGATTTTGCACTGACTTTACTGTATGTTCATTTGCCGATGTCTCCATATAGAATCTTCCCGTTTCGGCATTACGTGTAAATATATGAAGATCCTGTGCAATCAAAGAAGCTCTCATAGAGTGTGAGTTCATCAGCAGTCCGTAAGAGGTCTCACCGTCGCCAACGTTTTCGGCAATCTGATAGCATTTTTCCCACGTCCATTCGCCATTTTCAACAAATTCGTACAAACTATCAATACCGTTTTCTAAAAGATTGTCATTTTCAAGAACGTTAGTGTTAACAAACATTACGCTAATATTCTCGTAAAGAGTGTGACCTATGTCACCGATCATCATATAACAAGAACCGTCAACATTCAATTCGTTATACGAATTTTGATTCCAGTAGGATTTAGAAAAATCTATTCCCGTAAGGGCTGCCATATCGCAAGTAACGCCCTCCATTCCCATCCAACCAAGATATACGCTGTGAGTGGAAATGAGGTCATAGGCTCCTGTGGGGCTCATATTTTCAGCACGCATTGCCGTTATTATTGAGTCACGCTTATCCCATGAACCCTCTATCTCAACCACCTTAAGATTAACGTTGAATTGGGACATAACTGCTTCATTGCGCTCATAAACCTTTTGGCTTACAGCATCCGAGCCAAGACTTCCAATGTGCTCGTAGTTGGTTTCTGTTCTTGCAAGGATGGTAAAATCTGCGCCTCCAAAATCGTAATCGCCAATTTCGTCGCCGTCACTTGATCCATCTGTACTTACCGTGTTACCATCACCTGTCTCCTCGGTATCACCGGTTGCACATCCGAACAGTGCAGCAGAGCACATAACAAGTGCTAAAAGTAAGGTCAAAATCTTTTTTAACATTTTCTTTTCCTCCGTTAAATTTAATTTTTAATTGTTTTTAACATAATTCAGTAGAGCTTCACCAACATTGTTTCCTATTTCCAACATATCAGCTTGGTTCCAATGCCACTGATCGCTACCGTAAACCACTTGCTTATTATTTTCCCAAGCGGTAATTTTATAAGCCGAATTGTCAACTACAATACAATTATCGACCTTGCTCGGTAAGCCTTTTTGCATATTTATGAAAGTAATATTAACCTGTTCTACCGATGCTCCGGTAAGATTTTGGGTTTGCGAAATAGTTCCAACAACAATTGGCATATTTGAAGCACCGCAATCATCATCACTACCGGTATATTTCTTCATAATTTCAGAAAGATCATTACGTACGTCCTTCGCAAAGCATTGGAACGCAAATTCATATGCTTGAGGACTGTCTTTATCACCACATCCCTGCATCCAATACATACCGCAAATTCGTATTTTCGTATAACCGCCATACTCTTTCAGTTCGAAAATATTAGTTTCCACTTGATCCAAGAAATTGCGATACATCTGCCCCGTAACGTTTTCAACGATCTGATTTGCAGGAAGCGTTTTTTGATATGATGGTGATACCCAATTTCCATCCTTGTGAGTATCTCCGCTTGTCTTGTTCAAAAGACTAGCTCCACCGTATGCATATTTTATAATCCCCGCTTCTTTTCCGGTTTCGCTGTTGTAATACGCCGAAAGAGCTTTAGCAATACCGACCTCCGGACCTATATGATCCTCGTTCATCCCCAAGCCTATCGTAGTATTTTGCCATTCAATAATGCGGTCGCGCACACCACCGTTGGAACGAGAATTACCGGCATAATGTACATTTGAAAATCCCATTATTGCATCAATGGAAAAATCCGATATTGCATATTTATCTGTAATCTTTGTGCATCCCGTCGCATTGGATTGACCGGCTATTAAATAAATATCTATCGTCTTTTCATCAGATTTTATTTCGTCCTCGGTATCACTCGCTTGTTCCGATTCCGTATCTGTTTGATAAGTATCGGTAGCTTCTTCTTTGTTGTTTTCAGAGCATCCCATAAGTACTATTGAACTCATAACCAAAATCATAAGTATAGATAAAATTCTTTTTAACATAAAATTGTTCCCCTCGCTTTTTACGAACCAGTATCTGTGCGTTCTTGGAAAATCTTTTTGTAATCAGGCATTTTTTCACCTGTCGGCGTATACGGCAATTCAAGCTTCGCAGTTCCTGCTCCCGACACTATTATTTTTTTAATATTGCGGTTGTTTCTGAAATACGAATTTGCTGACGGACCTCCCTCATACCACTTCTTAAACACCTGACTTGGGGTAGTTCCCTCGTATCCGACAATATTCATCGGCCACAGAACGACCTTTGCTCCAACAGCTCGGTACAGTCCTTCAGAGCATCCCTCATAACCGTGGTGAGACACCTGAACAATGTCGGATTTAAGCACTGAAGCATCGATTTGAGAGGTCATTGTTGCGCTTTCACCGTAGTATGCATCTCCAAGGAACATTATACTTTGTCCCCCCACGTCAACCTTGAAAACGGTCGTCGTATCGTTTCCTTCATCAATAGGCTGAGGAAATACGTCCTCAAATGTACATATAACAGTTATCTTCGCATCTACTACCGAGAAATTCATTCCACTATGAAGCGAAGCGTACTTCTTAGCGTTTTTCCACTTGTTCATATATCCCTCAACATTCTTTTGATCAGAGGGACCAACGTCACCGAGAGTTACTCTTGGGAAATTATAGTAGAACGCCTTGACATCAACCTTATCGCTGTATTTCTGTGAAAAGTTCTTCAAGCCGCCCCAATGGTCTACGTGAAGATGGGTTATGAACCACGCGCTTATCACGGGCTCTCCGTCACCTACAGTATTCTCCTTCAAAAGCCTGTAGAGGTTATCCGCCTCGGTGTCGGTATTATATCCGCCGTCAACTACGATAAATGTTCCGTCTGTAAGCTGAATAACGTAAGACATACCTCCGTTAGACCGACTTCCCTTGTTGTCAACCTCAAGCTGCCACAAGGCAGGCTCACATACGTTTGATTCCTGCGGTGAAGCGGGTTCAGGCTGAAGCTTATCCGGCTTACCGAGAATTATTCTCATAGCTCCCACCTTGGAGAGATACGCTACGTAAACGCTGTATTCCTCGTTTTCCATAAGCGTATATTCGTTGCCTCCCAAGGTATACACCTCAATTTCTTCACATCCGCTTTGCTTCAAGGAAGAAACGTAAGAGTTATAATCGTCCTTTTGGATGCTTTCGTAATAAAATACGTACTCGTCGTCGCCAATATTTGTCAAGCCTCTTGAATTCCCTATCTTGGGCTCGGGGAAATTCAAAAGAGCGTCGCTGGCGCTTCCGTTGAGCGAATAGTCCTTAACTATGGCAGGAGAGCCGCAATAGTTTCCGAAGATAGCCGCGCATATATCGTCTGTTACGTTCGATACGGCGCTTACCAAGGAATCGTCGTGCCTTGAGCCTATTACTATGCGAGTACCGTCGATCTTAACCTGATAAGCATACGAATTTTCGAGATTTTCATAAAGCGTCGCGCTTGCCTGTCGGTTCGTATTTCCGATACATATCTCGTAAGCCCCATCCGTCTCGGTTGACATATTATCGTAAACGACGGGCACGCTCTTTCCGATAAGCCCCGATATGCGTCCCGACATTGCTTCTGCCGCGTCGTGAATTGCGCTCGATGCATTGGATTGAATGATTATCTTATACTTGAATTCCCCGTTTTCGCAAAGAGGTATCATAGTATCACTCAAATCCTCACTAAATACCGTAGTGTTGTGAAGCACCACCTTACCATCATCAGTTTTCCATGAATTAAGTAGCTTTTCAACCGCAATTTTAAGAACTGTATCGTTGCTTGCCGTAATAACGAGCTTTTCTCCGATAAATTCAACTCGGTAGCCAACGCCGCTTATCTTCGACATACTCTCCTCACTTGCAGCTCTGTTGGTTGCAGCGATAAGTATTTCCTTTGGCGTTTCCTCTTCATTCTTGGCGTTATCGCCGAGTCTCTTGGGATTTTCTCCCGTAACGGCCTTTGCCGACGCGCTCATTTGAATGATCAAATTCTTAACGGCAGAGGTCGCGTTGCCCGAATATACGATCTTGTAATCGTCATCGCCGCCGAACAAAACCACGTCGGCGGGAGTTATCGGCGTCCCACCTTGAGAAGTATCTCCCTCACCCGTGCCCGTGTCGGTTTCCTGACCGTTGCCCGTGCACGCCACGAGTCCTATCGTCAAAGCCACGGTAAGAAAAATTAAAAGTAATCTTTTTTTCATGCGTTTCTCCTTTCCGTGTAACATACCGCTCCCTCGGGGAGTATCACGCTGATATCCACGCCCTCGGGGCAAACGTACTCAAGCCGTATCCTTCCGTCGGACTCGGTTTCCCACTTAACCGATACTCTGCCTGACGGCAGCTCGTAATAGGCTTCCGCCGAATTTATCTCCTTGAGAAAATCGGGCTTTATTACTACCGTTTTGTAGTTTTCCACACGCAATCCCGCAATTTCTCGGATAAACCATCTTGCAATATCACCGAAGAAATGGTGGTTATGCGAGTCACAGGGCGCGCCGTCCGGCATAAAGCGCTCCGGCAGTGAGGTCTCGCCGATCTCCAAAAGATATCCGTAGGACGGATAATCCTTCTTGGTTATCATCTTAAAGGCAAGCTCGCCCTCGCCGAATTTTGAAAGAACGTGGAAGATCTTGTGACAGCCGATTATTCCGCAGTCAAAGCTGTCGTCCTTTTCGTGGATAAGCTCAAGAAGCACCGCAAACGCCTTCTGCTCCTCGTTCGGCTCAAAAATTCCGTGGTAAAGTCCCATCGCCTGCGCCGTTTGCGTTCTTCCCAAAAGCGTACACGTTTCTTTATCAAGCAGCACGCTGCGCACGGTATCACGCATATCGAGGTAAATACCTCTTGCAAAGCTTGCGGAATGCTTCTGCCCAACAGCTTCAAACATCTCTGCCGCCTTCTTCGCCATATCCATGACGAGTATGCTGTCGCTGACTACGAGCGGAGTTTCAAATTTTGAATACCGCCTGCCGACAGACGCCCAGTCGCCAAGACCGAAGGCAACGGTTCCGTCCTCGTTTCGTCTTGTGAGTATGTATTCGAGATAACGCATCAACGTATGGGCGTTATCCTTTATTATCTGCGTGTCGCCACGAAGCCTCCAGCACTCGTAGGGCAGATAGAACGCGGCTCTGTCCCAAGCGGGACCGTTACCCCAATCGTAGCCCCAGCCCGCCGTCGGAACTATACCCGGAAGCGCGCCTACGTCGTTCTGACTCTTACGCACGTTTGCAAGCCACTCCGAGAAGCTCGCCTTGCAATCGTAAAGCATCATCATGTGGAAGCAAGAGGTTGCCACGTCGCCAGTCCAGCCGTTCTTTTCACGGTGCGGACAATCGGTGGGATAATAGTAGAAATTCGAGCGGTCGGAGTTCTTCGTCATCTCAAACAGCTTATTAACCGTCTCGTTCGAGCATTTAAAATCTCCGTGTGTTGCAAGCTCGGAGCTCATTACGTGATAGGTAAGCAAGTCCTCCGTCGCTTGGCTCTCGCTTATGCCCTCAACGAGAACGTATCTAAAGCCGTGATATGTAAACCTCGGCTTCCACTTCTCGCGCCCGTCGCCGCGACATATATAGACGTCCTTTTGATTATTCTCGTAATAATCGGGATATCTCGTTATCGGAAACACGACGCTGTCAACGAGAAGCTCGTTTTCCTTGACCTGCTCGGCATAGCGCAGCGTCAAGCGCTGACCGCTCTCTGCATTTTTTATATCAACCTCGCAGATACCCGCAGAGTTTACGCCGAAATCGTAGATGTAGCCTTCCTCGCATTTGATAACTCTTTGAGGCTTGCGAACGTCGATGACCTTAATAGGTTCAGCACGGCACAGTCTGAATTCACCGCGCGGCGGCTTGGCGGGAATAGCGTTTTCCCAAGCCCCATCATCAAAGTCCGTATTTGCCCAGCCGTCAATATTATTTCTTGCGTCGTAATATTCGCCGTAGTGTATATCGTCAAAGCCTATGGGAGACGGACAAACCTTAAACTCGGTGTCCGACTCAATTAAAACGCCCTCCATTCCCTCTGCCGCTGCCGTAAGCGTAAGAGCTACTCTCGGCGCGCCTCGCCACGCGGCAACGTCGGCGTCCCAAACGTAACCGCCAAGGGAATTCATAAAGCCGTTTCCAAGCATTACGCCTATAACGTTCTTCCCTTTCTTTAGGAGCTTCGTTATATCGTATTCGTCGTAATAGCAATAATCGTCGGGATTACTGATATAAGGCGCAAGATATCCCTTGGTTATCTCCTGCCCGTTGATAAACAAGCAGTAGATACCGAGTCCGCATATTTTGATCTCTGCTTTTTCGGGAGCAAAGTCAAGCTCAAAGCTTCGCCGCAGATACGGCGCGGCTATATGCTTCTCACGCGAGCAATAATCCTCCGTTGCCTTTATAAAATTTTTCTTCATCTTACATATTCATTCCTTTTGGTGCGCGTATAGTCTTTTCCTTCTTGTAAAGCAGCTTGTATTCACTACTCATACCCTTGTCTGCCTTGAGAATAAGAGTCATATAGTCTGTGTCAACAGCGGGAAGCGTGCAGCATACGCTCGCGCCCTCCGTGTTTGCGTTTGCTTCCGCCTCGGCGTTATCCCACTTAAGAAGTGAAATTTCGGTATCTCCTATCTTGAGTATGACCTCAACGGATTCGCTTACCTGTTCATTGCTATCGTTAAGCAACCATATCTGCGCGGTAAATCTCTCCCCCGACTTCCAATCAAAGTGAGGTATCCTTGCGCTGAACATCGAAGAACGCAGAGCGGATTTAGTAGCAAAATATCCGGGCTTGGGTATTGCGGGGTATCGGACTATGGAAAGGTTTGCCGCCGTTATCCACGGCTCGTTGAACGCCCAGTTAAGCGCCGCGCTGCAATGGGGCCACTGACGTCTCGCTTCCTCAAATATCGCCTTCATTCCCTCACACTGAAGCCAATCGGACTGCGCCACTCTTTCTTCAACGGTTGCCTCATTTCCGAAATACAACTTAAGAGTTTCCACACAAGCGTGGGACTCTGCCGTCCAAGCTCTCATTGCGTGATGAAGCTTCCACGAGGGTGTTTCTCTTATCTCGTCAAGCTCGTCTGCGGGTATTATCTGCTCTAACGCCTCCATCGGGGATATTGACGGAACACCAAACTCCGTATACGCCGTGTGAGTTGATTTTTGGAAGCACTCGAAAACGTCACGCCATCTCTGCGCATATCTTTCGTCACGGAACTTATATCCGCCGTGTCCCATTCCCTCAAGAGGAGAGGTCATAATGTACGGTGTGTTCCTATCAAGCTGATAACAAAGGCTGCCGAGCAAACGGAGCGGCAAGGATTGGTCGTTCATTCCCGACCAGCCGTTAAAGAGCTCGTTACCGCCCGACCACAAAACCACGCAAGCGTGTCTGCGCAGAGCCGTTATCATAGCGGTTGCTTCGCTTTCAAGCACGGACAAATATTTATCGTCGTTGGGATACGCGTTGCAGGCAAGCATAAATTCCTGCCATACCATAATTCCCTTTCTGTCACAAATATCGTAAAACTCTTTCTTGCAGAAGGATGCTCCTCCCCACAGACGAAGGATATTCATATTAGCGTCAACTGCAAGATCGGTAAGCTTCTCGTAATTCTTCTCGTTAATTCTTCCCCAAAAGATGTCGGCGTTTACGAAGTTTGAGCCCTTCATAAATATTCGTCTGCCGTTAAGCTCCATAGTAAAGGGAGCGGGATAACGGGATTTTGGGAAGCCCGACGGATCGTGCGCGCCGATGTTACGGAGAAGCTTTACGCGGCGGAAGCCAACGGTTCCCGATTTTCTGCAATTTTCGTTTTCAACGGTCCATTTGTAGAGATACGCCTCTCCCTGCCCGTTACACCACCAAAGCTTGGGGTTATCTACCTCAAAGCTCTTGCCGTCACCGCTGTAAATGAGATTATTCTCGGCATCGTAAAAATTAACGGTACACGGAACATTGCATTTAACGTTGAATGAAACAGTTGCTTTATCTAAATTTTCACTTAATACGTAGCTTGGCTCGCAATCATATATGTAAGCATTTGTTCTCGTTTCGATATACGCGTCCTGCCACATTCCCGATATGAGAAGTCGGGGATTCCAGTCCCAGCCGTAGCATACGGGCGGCTTGCAGGAAGCGTCTGCCTCGTCGCGTGAGCCTGCCCACGCGCCCTCGCGCTTGGGATGCGGATAGATAAAAACGCAAAGCTCGTCGT
>JAZQTY010000143.1:0-17733 GCA_045631025.1 Eubacteriales bacterium | reverse complement strand
ACAAAAAGTGCTTTCTCAAGCTTGAGAAAGCACTTTTTGTTTTACCTATTATTCTTATTGCTCACGGAAAACGACCGTATGCGTTTCTGCATCCATTGACTCAACGATTGCAAGAGATTCGAGTCGATAACCGAGGTTTCTGATGCTTCTGCCGCCGTACTGAAAGCCCTTTTCAATTACGATACCTATGCCCTCAACGCTCGCTCCGGCATCCTCCGCAATGAAAATCAGCCCTTGAAGCGCGCAGCCGTTTGCAAGAAAATCGTCGACTATCAAAATTCTATCGTCCGAGGACAATACCTTTTTGGAAACGATAACCTGGTTTTTATTTTTATGTGTAAAGGATTCAACCTCTGCGGTATACATCTCGCCGTCTATGTTAACGCTCTTTGCCTTCTTTGCGAACACCATAGGCACGCCAAAGCATCGCGCGACAGAATAGGCAATAGCTATTCCCGACGCCTCGATGGTAAGCACCTTCGTGATTTTAAGATCCGAAAAGCGTCTGTAAAATTCCCGTCCGATCTCGTCAAGAAGCTCAACGTCCATCTGGTGATTAAGAAAGGTGTCAACCTTAAGCACGTTTCCCTCTTTAACGAGTCCGTCCTTTATAATGCGTTCCTCTAAAAAATTCATTTGCGATGCCCTACCTTTTATTTTATGAGTACATTATACTCCGTTTGTCGTTTTTTGTCAATAAGGTTTCTATATTATCTATAAATTACTGTATTCCAATAAAGCCAAACGGCGTCTTGAGCTTCGGAAATCGCTTTAAAAGCAAGTCTACGCCAAAGAGAAGTATTATATAGAAAACTACAATAAACACAGCGTCTCTAAAGCCTACCGCCATATCCCATTGCCAATACTGAAGATCGGCTTTTGTAACGAAGCTTCTCCAAGCAGCTCCGTTAAACTGATAAAAGGTTATATCAAAGAAGAAAAAGTAGTGCGAAACCATAATAAAAAGCGAATTTCGCGACAGCAAATTAGCAATTCTTGATTTTGGCAACAGCATTAGCGCAATAACCAATGACACGGACAAAACGAGACCAAACAAGAAGAACGCCAAAACTCCGTTATAGCGCCCCGAAAACATACTGATCACGTAATATCCTCCGGGATTTGCGTCAACTCTGTTATGTATAAGGCAGAGCGCTGAAAAAACGATAAACGTCAAAGCGGCACCGTACAAGAACGGATTTTTTCGCGGATTTTCGGAAAATTCAGCGCACTTGTCCAACAGAGGTCGCAGTGCGTAGCCCGCCGCAAGAAAGCCTAAAAGAAGAAAATAATTCTTAAGCCCGAAAACGTTTTTCACATCTCCCGCATTAACGGTTATTCCCAATCTCTCCAATACTACGAGGGTACCGATCGACGTAAACGATAGTGCGCCCGCAGCAATTCTGCTTCCTCTCGCCAATGTAATGAAAACCAAGAACAGACATGAAACGAATATGTAACAAGGCATAAACCAAAGCGGGTCGTTCCAAATAGTAATATTATTATAAAAAACGAAGCACTTAAGAATTTCAAGCCAATCCTTGGTTGCAAGCTCTGCAACCACCACGGACATATTATCGGGAGATTGCCAATAAAAGGCAGCGGAAACGACGAACCAAATAACGTACGGAACCACCATTCTCTTAAATATTCCAAAAAGCTTTTTGCCAAAATCAGACGCGCTTTTAGGAGCGCTGAACAACAGTCCGCCAATTAAAGCGAATATCGGAACGTGAAAGGCGTACGCTAATGTTTTAGGTCCGCATCCCTTGGGCAGCATGTGTCCTGCAACTATTAAAATGATACTAATAGCTTTAGCCCAATCTATATAGTCAAGGCGTTTCTTTTTTTCATTAAGCATAGTCGAACTCCAAAAATTATTATTTCGACATAATTATAACAGATTTTACATTTTTTTGCAAGAGTTTTTGCCGTTATTCCTCTCCTTCTTCTGTATCTTCACAGTCGCTCTCTTTTAGTCTTCCTTTTACTATCTCGGTGTTTATTACAGCCTCGATATTGTCAACGACAAACATCTGCGCAGACTCCGAAAAATCTACCGCGAGTGTGCGCCGTCCGTACTTTTCCCATACGTGTGAGGAAAGACCTATCTCTTCTCCCGCTGCCGTTGGAAACAGTCTTATTTTTCCGTCCTCCCACGGCTTCAGCTCCAGCATTCCGATATTAAGAAGCCATTGGTTTATTTTTTTATACCGAAGCTTGTCAATCTTATTTGAATCAATATCTTCTCTTACCAAGAAATTTATTTTTCGCGCTATCATACTTGCCGTAATCGGCGAAGGTGAGCATTCAAATCGGTTAAGCCGCTCTCCAGTAATAGCAAAAGGAGGACGATCGAGTTTTTTAGCCTTTGCCAGCTTTTTGTTTTCAATCTCTATTTGCCTTTCAAGAATTCCCGATACGCAGAAAAAGCAACGTGAAATACGAACGTTATTCACTACGTCTCCCTCGGGAATTGACGTCCCGTCCAGCGGATTTATACCTCTTGCCAGCTTATCTATAAAAGATTTGGCGTATTCGATTTTTTCAACCTCATTCATAGTCGTCATTTCCTTCCGTTTGGCTTTAAATTTTATTTAAATATTCGTCTGCCTGTTCTCTGTCCGAAAAGACAACGATGCTTTTTGCGCTATACTTTTTTAACAGCTCCAACACCCGCGGTCTTTGCTGCTCGTTATATACTTTAACAAATTCAATAAATTCCTCGTCGACGTCGGTTTCTATCCAAGGAATATCGCTCCGCGCCTTTCCTCTCCGCGCCTCTATTCCTTTTATACACGTCTCGGTCGCATAATCAAGGAAAAACACGGTATCGCTCGCCGCTATGCGTTCTTCCATGGTTGATGCGTAATTTCCGTCAATAATCCATGTTTCTTTTTTTAGAACCTCCGTTAATCGCTCGCGAAAAACGCATTTTTCAACCGTTGTGCCATCCGTATTCCAATACATCATATCAAGATGATATAGCGGGAGCCCTGTCTTGTCCGACAGCGACCTCGAAAACGTACTTTTGCCGCTTCCCGGGCAACCTATAACTATAATTTTTCTCATTTTTCTCGCCTTTAAGGAGTATAATCGTTCATAATTTTGATAATATCCTGCTCATAGAGGTTGCCGCCGAGAACGTCGCCGTTTGGTGAGACGGATATACAACGCACGTCGTAAGGATTCTCCACGTATGGATTTACAGGCTTTGCGTCCTTAAAATATTCAGCAAAATATTTAAGCGCGTTCCCCTCGGGGAAAACTGTATTTCCCTCTCCCACGGGAATTTGCATATCGGAAAAGCTATTAAGTATCTCTCGTGTTTTCAAATTATATTCGTTATTATCCGACGTGCTAACGAGCCATGCGGGTGAGAGGCGCATAGGTATTCCGCACGCCACCGCTTCTCTTGCAAAAGCCTTAACAACGTCCGGTGGAATAGTCTCTTGGTGAAAAGCGTCTACCGATAGCAACAGGTCGTTAACTCCGCACTCGGAAAGGCGTATAGCAACCTTTCGCATAGCTTCTGCGCTTTTTGAAAAATATCCGTTGGTGATAAGCTGTCGCTTGGGTACGTTCAGTTCCTTGGCGGCAGTCATCACGGCATAGACGGTATCCGCATACAGAAGCGGCTCGCCGCCAAAGGTCATAACAGTTTTTATATCGTACTCTGCGGCAATCCTACGAACCGCATCGGCGGCGGTTTGGGGCTCAATACGCTCACCGCAAGAGGCGTGATCCCCCTCGGAACAATGCTTGCATCGTCCCGTGCAAGCATAAGTAACGACGAATTCGATTTTATTTAAATTTTTAAAATAATTATGCATATTACCACGCCCTCACGAAGGCTCACACTTTTTCTTTATTATAACAAATTTAACCCGAGGTGTCAATAAAATCTTCCGCATATACCTCCCTTTTACTCCATAAACTATAATATCAAATTGCGTGGAGGGATCATGAGGCGTTCAATAGGACTTTGGGAAATGCTGGGCTTTGGAATAACCTCGATTGGAGGCACGTTATTACATTTTCTTTACGAGTGGTTTGGAGATGCGGTTTGGATTGCGCCGTTTTCGGGAGTAAACGAATCAACGTGGGAGCATATGAAGCTGCTATTTTTCCCAACGTTCGTTTTTGCAATCGTTCAAAGCTTTTTCTTCAAGGAGCGAGAGGCGTTCTGGTGTGTAAAGCTACGCGGCATTCTTTTGGGGCTTACCGCCATACCCGTACTGTTTTACACCTATAACGGAGTAATCGGAAAATCTCCGGATTGGATAAATATAACTATATTCTTTATTTCCGCCGCGCTCGCTTATCTTTACGAAACCAAGCTTTTTAACTCAAGCAAGTTGAAATGTAAGCACACAAAGGCTGCATTTGCATCTCTTTGCGTAATTGCGCTTTTTTTCATTATATTCACCTTCCGCACTCCCCAAATCGGGATTTTTAAAGACCCTCTGACCGGCACTTACGGTATATAACTTATTACGGCTTCGCTTTTTTTAGGCGAAGCTCTTTTTTATCTTATTTACGCGAATATTATTCGTTTTGGAATGGCACAACTATTGACAAAGACAATATTGTATGGTACACTTATCACGTAAAATATTTTATCAGGGGAACACACTATGAAATACACGGCAAACGAAAAAAGATACGACTCCATCGAATACAGAAGGTGTGGCGAAAGCGGCTTGAAGCTGCCGTCCGTCTCTCTTGGACTTTGGCACAACTTCGGTGATAACGCAAGCTACGAAAATATGTGTAGCATGTGCTTTACTGCGTTTGACAACGGTATTACTCATTTTGATCTGGCAAACAACTACGGTCCTGCCGCAGGCAGTGCCGAACGAAATTTTGGCAAAATACTTCACGAGCATCTTTTATCCTACCGCGACGAGCTGATAATCAGCACGAAGGCAGGCTACTATATGTGGCAAGGACCTTACGGAGATAAGGGCAGCAAAAAATATCTTACGGCGAGCATTGATCAGAGTCTTAAGAGAATGGGGCTCGACTACGTCGATATTTTTTATCACCACAGAATGGACCCCGAAACGCCTCTTTACGAAACGATGTGGGCGCTTGACGGTATAGTAAAAAGCGGGAAGGCGCTTTACGTAGGTCTTTCAAACTACGACGGTGACACTATGCTTCGCGCGGCAGAAATACTAAACGAGCTGCACTGCCCCTTTATAATTAACCAAAACAGATACTCCATTCTCGACAGAACCGTAGAAAAAAACGGGCTTCTCCAAAGCGCCGTCGAGGCAAAAAAAGGCATCATAGTTTTCAGCCCGCTTGCCCAGGGACTTCTTACCAACCGTTATCTTAACGGTGTCCCTGCGGACAGCCGTGTAAAAACGGACGGCAGATTTTTGAATGAGCGCGCGCTTTCAGACGAGATGCTTGAAAAAATCAATAGGCTTAACGAGATTGCCGAGAATAGAGGCCAAACGTTGGCGCAAATGGCGCTTTCATGGGTTTACAGCCGTGAGGGTATAACGAGCGTTCTTATCGGCGCCTCCAAGCCCGAGCAGATCGTAGAAAACCTCAACATGGCACAAAACGTTCACTTCTCCGAGCAAGAGCTTAAGGCTATCGACAATATCGTTCTGTAACGTTTAAAATATCGGAGCTTGGCTCGTAAAATGTCGTAAAACGATTGAAATTCAAGACAAAATATGTTATAATTACTTGAAAAATCACTGTAAAGTTTAACGTAAGTATACGTCTGTTACGTGGAGCTTGTTATGAGAAAACATCACTATAATTATTTTAAAAATTTGCTCTTTCCCTGCCTGTACTTTTCGGTTATTGCAGGTTTTTTCTCTGCCGTTGCGGTAACCGCATTTAAGCTGGCGGCAGAGCTTGTCATTCATTTATCCGAAATAATATATGGCGCGGTGCGTTCAAATCCCGTATGGCTTCCCGTTCTTGTAATAGGAGTTTCTCTCATAGGACTTGCTTCGAGCTTTATTCTGTCTTATTCGCGCAGCTGTCGCGGCGGCGGTATTCCCACATCTGTTGCCGCTATTCGCGGCATAGTAAGCTTCAAGTGGCTTGCAAGCGTTTTTATACTTCCGTATTCGGCTTTACTCACCTTGCTTTGCGGCATACCGCTTGGCACAGAAGGCCCGTGTGTTCAAATGGGCACTGCTATTGGTGACGGCGTTGTTAAGTGCTTGGGAGGTAAGTGTCATAAGGGCTGGCGTCAATACGTTATGACGGGGGGAGCATCGGCAGGATTTTCAATCGCAACCTCGTCTCCTCTCTCCGCAATTATTTTTTCCATGGAGGAGCTGCACAAGCACTTCTCTCCAATACTTCTGACGGTTGCGTCCCTTTCGGTCATATCTGCGCAGGTGTCAGTAAAAATTCTTGCGCTGTTGGGTATAGCCTCAAGCACTCTTTTTGACATCTCCACAATTGCACCAATCTCACCAAGGCTTTTCTTTGCCCCGCTCTTGGTTGGTCTTATATGCGGCTTGGTTTCTATTCTTTTCACCCGTCTATACGTACTCATAGACAAGCTTATACACGTAATTCTCAAAAAAGTTTCTGTCAAAATTTTGTTTCCGATACTTTTCGCTTGCATATGCCTAGTTGGATTTTTCCTCTCAAATACACTCGGCACGGGACATTCCCTGGCAGATACCCTTCTTCACACCCAAACACTTTGGTACGTGTTGATTTTGGTATTTTTGATTCGCGCAGTCGTAATGATGATTTCAAATACAGCAGGCGTAACGGGCGGTGTTTTCCTGCCAATGCTTGCCTTTGGTGCAATTATCGGCTCTCTCTGTGCAAAGGCTATGATTGCCATGGGGCTTATTGAGCCCGAGCACTATATTCTGATCGTTGTATTGGGTATTACCGCATTTTTAGGCGCCGCATCGCGTATTCCGATAACTGCCTGCGTGTTTGCCATTGAGTCGCTTGGCGGTATCAATAACGTAATTCCCGTCATACTCGCAGTAACAGTTGCTTTCCTCACAGTAGAGTTATCGGGGCTTGAGGACTTTACCGATATAATTTTGGATGCTAAAATACGCGCTATCAGCAAGGGCAAGAGCCCCACGGTCATTGAAGTTCCGCTAACCGTAAATCCCGACTCCTTCGCGGAAGGAAAGGAATTGCGCGATATTCTCTGGCCTAACAACTGTATGGTGGTTTCTTATGAGCGCAAGGGTGAGCATCTCCACAAGCTTGGAATTATGGCAGGTGACGTAATCACCGTACATTACAAAACCTACAATCCTGCGGTAACTGCCGAGGAAATAAAAAATCTCGTAGGTAAGCAATCCGAAGAAATTGAAAATCTGATGAACTCAACAATATAAAACAGGAGAAATATTATGGTATACAATGAATTCAAAGGCAAACAGCTTTCTGCACTCGGTATGGGCTGCATGCGTCTTCCCACAAAAGGCGAAAACAAAGAAATCGACATGGACTCGTCAAGAAAATTGATTGCCTATGCAATGGAAAGAGGCATTAATTATTACGATACCGCATGGGGCTACCACGGCGGCAATTCCGAGCTTGCTATGGGAGAAATACTCTCCGAATATCCGAGAGATAGCTTTTATCTCGCTTCAAAATTTCCCGGATACGATCTTAACAATATGGGCAAGGTTGAGGAGATATTTGAGAAGCAGCTTGAAAAATGTCGCGTAGAATACTTTGATTTTTATATGTTCCACAACGTATGCGAGCTTAATATCGACGAGTATCTCAACGAAAAAAACAGAATATTTGAGTACCTTTGCGAGCAAAAGAAAAACGGCAGAATAAAGCATCTCGGCTTTTCTGCACACGGCTCGCTCGCCACTCTTGAGCGTTTTTTAAAGGCGTATGGAAGCGAAATGGAGTTCTGCCAGCTTCAGATAAACTGGTTGGATTGGAATTTCCAGAACGCCAAGGCAAAGGTTGAAATGATGAACGAATGGAATATCCCCGTTTGGGTAATGGAGCCTGTAAGAGGCGGTCGCCTTTGCAAGCTCGACGAAAAATACGAGGATCGTCTTAAGACTGTCGCTCCCGACAGAAGTCTGCCTGAATGGGCATTCAGATTTATTCAAAGCGTTCCTGAAGTGAAGGTAACGCTTTCGGGTATGTCTAACTTTGAGCAGCTCAAGGAAAACATTGATACATACGAAACAAACACCCCTCTATCAAAAGAAGAATTTGATCTTCTTTTGAGCATCGCGCGGGAAATGACGTCGGTAGGCACTCTCCCCTGCACCTCCTGCCGCTACTGTACTGATCACTGTCCTCAAGAGATAAATATTCCTTGGCTTATCGAGCTTTATAACGAGCAAATATACTCAAACGGTGGATTTATTGCTCCTATGGCACTGCGCGCACTCCCCGAGGATAAGCGTCCGTCAGGCTGCATAGGCTGCCGCTCGTGTGAAGCTGTATGTCCTCAAAACATCAAGATAAGCGAAATGATGACAGATTTTTCATCAAGACTTAAATACTGATCTTCATATGATAAGAAACAAAACGCAAAAATTAACCGTCTCCGGCTTCCTTTTGGCGCTCGGAATAGTTCTTCCGTACGCTTTAGCTCACGGACTCGGTGTTGCGGGAACTATTCTTTTACCCATGCACATACCCGTTCTTTTATGTGGCTTTTTTTGCGGGCCCGTATATGGAGCGATGTGCGGAATAGCGCTGCCACTGCTTAACTGTCTGCTCACAGGTATGCCTTCTCCCTTTCCTATGCTCCCGATAATGCTTGCCGAGCTCACGATCTACGGTCTTGTAAGCGGTCTGCTTTTTTCAAGCACACCACTCGGAAGAAAAAAATTCGGTATATATGCAGCCCTCCCCATAACGATGATCTGCGGTCGTATAGCATATACCGCCGTATTTTACATACTCCTTTTTACTGTTGGAGAAATTAAAGCCTTGGCGGTAACGTCTGCAGTCGTAACGGGACTGCCGGGCATTATCGTTCAATTTCTTATCATACCACCAATAATTTTCATGGCAGGTAGAACTATGCTAAAGCAAAACGAAAATGCTATTCAATCGGCAAAAAATCTAATAATGAAAGATAAAGCGAGCTGCGTGGTAATTAAGGACAACAAAATCCTAAATATTGAGCACGCAAGCGGTATTTCACCAATTATTGCATTATACGAAAGCGGAGCACTTAAGGATGCCGTTGTTGTTGATAAGATAGTCGGCAAGGCAGCAGCATCCGTTATGTCGCTCGGTGGCGTTAAGGCTTGCTACGGCATTACCGTCAGTACGTCTGCCGTTGAATATCTGAAATCCCGCGGAATTGCCGTTGATTATGACAGTTGCGTAGATTATATAGTTAATCGACGTGGTGACGGGCAATGCCCGATGGAGGATGCTGTCAAAAGCATTGATAACGAGCAAGAAGCACTCGCCGCAATAAAAGAACGACTTATCGAACTTCGACAAAAAAATAATTAACATAAAAAACGGTAAGCGACAACTGTCAACTGTCGCTTACCGTTTTTTTATTTACTTATTAGCAAGCTTTTCAAGAAGCTCGGTCTGACGGGCAATGTTTGCGTACATCTGCTCAAGTGCAGCCTTTTCAGCAGCCTTTTGTGCAGCCTCCGCCTCTGCCGCCTTTTGCGCAGCAAGCGCTGCGGCAGCCTCTTCCGCCTTCTTCTTTGCTTCCTTCTCTGCCTCCTCCTTCGCGTCAAGCTTCTTACGAATACCGTTTATAACGCGAACGATTACAAACAACGTAATTGCAATCAGGAAGAAGTTTATAACTGCATTGACAAATGCGCCCCAATCGATATAGATGGAGTTTTCGAGGTCGATCTCCGTCGTGGTAATACCCTCCTCGGTTACCTTATAGACCTTCGTCAAGAAGGTAAACACCTCGCTGAGCGAATCCTTGCCGAGAATAAGCGTGAGAAGCCAGTTGGTAATGGGCTTCAATATGTTATTGCTAAGCGCGTTGATAATCCCGGTAAAGGCGCCGCCTACGATAACACCGACTGCCATATCAAGCACGTTTCCGCGCGTGATAAACGTCTTAAAGTCCGCGAAGAAGCTGACTCGCTTCTGCTTAAGCTCTTTTTTCATTTTTCTTGCTTTTTTACGTCTTTCTCTCTTTTCGCCTGCGGCAATACGAGCCTCAAGCACTTCCATGTCTCTTTTTCCCATTTTATAACTTCCTTTCAAAAGCTTATATGCCTACTGTACTATAATAACACTAAACGCGAAAAATGTCAAGAAAAATTTATTTTTCGCCTGCTTTACGAAGGATTTAAGCTTACAGCTTTTCTGCAATATCAAAAATCAGACGTTCCGTCTTTTCCCAACCGAGACAAGGGTCGGTTATAGACTTGCCGTAGACGTGCTCTCCAACGCCTTGCGCGCCGTCCTCAATATAGCTTTCTATCATCAAGCCCTTTACAAGCTGCTTAATATCGTTATTTTGGTTACGGCTGTGGACAATATCCTTGGCTATACGCACCTGCTCAAGATATTTCTTTCCGGAGTTGTTATGGTTGGTATCTACTATAACCGAGGGATTGGAAAGCTTCGACATTTCGTAAAGCTCTCGGACACGGAGAAGATCCTCGTAATGGTAATTAGAAACGCTCCTACCGGAATAATCAACGTATCCGCGAAGTATGGCGTGAGCATAGGGGTTTCCTGCGCTCGTTACCTCCCAACCACGGTAGATAAAGGTATGGCTCGACTGCGCCGCCATAATAGAATTCATCATAACGGTAAGGTCACCGCCGGTAGGATTCTTCATACCAACGGGAGCGCCGATACCGCTTGCTACGAGTCTATGCTCCTGGTTTTCCACGGAACGCGCGCCAACTGCGACGTACGACAGCAAATCGGAAAGATAGCGATAATTATCAGGATACAGCATTTCGTCGGCGCAAGAAAACTCGTAATCGCGGAGCGCCGCAAGATGAAGCTCGCGGATAGCGACTATACCCTTATACATATCGGGCTTTGCGTCGGGATCGGGCTGATGAAGCATTCCCTTATATCCCTGTCCCGTCGTTCTCGGCTTGTTAGTATATATTCTCGGGATTATTATTATTTTATCAGATACCTGCTCCTCGACTCTGCGAAGTCTTGATATATAATCAAGCACGGACTCGCTATGGTCTGCCGAGCAAGGTCCTATCACGAGAATAAATTTATCACTTCTGCCGTCAAATACTGCGCGAATACTCTCATCTCTATCCGCTTTTACCTTTTCCATTCTCTCAGTCAAGGCGTATTCCTTCTTTACCTCCTGCGGAATCGGAAGCTTTCTGTGAAAATCCATTTGCATTTTTATTACCTCTTTCATGATCTATTTGTATTTTAATGCTTTTGCTGCCAACTTTTAAATCGGCTCTGCAAAGTATAAAAAAACGTCCTCTGCACTCCGAAACAGAATACAGAGGACGAGAAATATCCCGTGGTACCACCTCAATTCGCCGCTACCTCACGGAAACGGCCTTATCAGGCACTTACATACCTTAGTTCTGTGACGGGAACACCCGTTGCATCCTACTAAAGAGCTCTCTTATTCAGCGCACTGCTAACAGAATGAATTCGTGAAGGACCTCCCCTTTGCCTCGCACCAACCGGCAACTCTCTCCAGGCTCTTTCCAACCTACTGGTTTCTGCTCATCGCATTTGATATCGGAATTATAGCACATTAACGCGCTAAAGTCAATAGCTTTTTTAAATTTTACTTTTATTTTATTTTTCCTCGTAGCAGGTAAATATCTCTTCAACACGTGCCTTTTCCTTTTCCGTATTTTTAGTAATTAAGCTAACGAGCGGAACGACGGCGAAGGAAATTGCCATAGCTATAACTCCCATTTCGGGGGATTTTGACGCTGCCGCGCTAAAGCCCGACGTTATCGTAATAACGAGCGTTGCGCCGCCAACGGTGAGAAGTCCCGAAATAATGCCCGCGTATGCTCCGATCTTGGTAATTCTCTTTGAGAAAAGTCCCCAAATGTACGGGCCTATAAAGCATCCCGAAACTATACCCCACGAGAAGGACATAAGATTTACGATTATCGGAATATTTTGCGTTGCGAATATAAACGAGCAAGCTATAAACGCAAGGCAAAGTATTCTCGTGAGAGTCATCTGCTTCTTCGCAGAAAATTCCTTTTTGCTGACTGCGGGAATAAGGTCAACGGCAACTGCCGAAGCGGACGTAAGCACGACGGCTTCGAGCGTTGACATGGACGCAGAAAGAAGCAATATCATGATTATTGCAAGCAAAATTATGCCGAGCGTGCTTCCGCCGAGCACCTCCATAAGCACCGAGGGAATGACCGCGTCGATGCCCCCCTCGGGAAGCTTGCCTCCGAGGATCAGGCGAGACGTGCTGCCTACGAGGTATGCTCCGCAGCCTATAACTATGCAGAACAAGGTAGAAATTACCGTTCCACGCTTTATAGCAGCGGTATCCTTTATTGCGTAGAACTTGCCAATCATTTGAGGAAGTCCCCAAGTACCGAAGCTCGTAAGCAAAATGTTGAAGCAAAGGAACTTAAACGCTGAGCCACCGAATATATTGGTAAGCTGTGCGCCCGTCGTGGGATGGGGGTCGCCGGGAAGCGACTCAAACGCCGCAAGATTTTCAAAAAGCCCCGTAATTCCGCCGACAGAGCCATTAGCCAACACCGCTATGACGAGGCTAACCACACCGACTATCATAATAACGCCTTGGATGAGATTAGTATACGCCGTCGCAACGTATCCGCCCGCAACGAGATATACTGCCGTAAGACAAGCAATTATCAGCATCCACACCCACGTTTCCACGCTTGGGAATATTGCACTGAAAAGCGAGCCGAGTCCCTTATAGACAGCCGCCGAATAAGGAAGCAAGAAAACGAAAATAATAGCCGCAGCCAAAATCTTTATTCCCTTTGAACCGTAACGCTTCTCAAAATAATCGGACATCGTCCTTGCGTTCAGCTTTTTGGTCATTTTTCTCGTTCTGTTTGCAAACAACAGCCAGGAGAGCAAGCAACCGATAAGCGTATTACCAATTCCTATCCAGATAGCTCCTAAACCGATATTCCAACCGTGCTGACCTGCGTAACCGATAAATACGACAGCAGAAAAATACGCGCTTCCGTATGCAAAAGCCGTTGACCACGCTCCGATCTTTCTTCCGCCAACGAGAAATCCGTCGAGCGTTTTTGATTTTCCGTAGCTGACGATTCCGATAACTGCCATCGCCAACGCGTATATAGCAAGAGCGATTATCGTGTAAATTTGCGCGTCCTTCATTTTTTGTGCCTCCAAGGTCTGCCTTTTGAAATTACTGCAAAGAAAATTTTTCTAAACACTTGATTTTTGCATGCACTTATTATATAATATATCCAAGCATTAGTCAAGCGAATGGTTTTGATAATCATTATCGATTTTTTCGATGTTGGAGGCACGTCATGGAATTAAGAAATTTAATCACGTTTATTCACGTTGCGGAGCTTGGAAGCTTTACGAGGGCTGCAGAGCAGCTTGGATACTCGCAATCAACCATATCCTTTCAGATAAAGCAGCTTGAGGAAGAGCTTGACTGCCTTTTGTTTGAGCGCATAAACCACACCATCACCCTCACAGAGCGCGGTCACGAGCTCGTTTCCTACGCTCATAAGATACGCGCGCTGACGGATGAATTCAAGGAAGGTCATACAGAGGACGATGATTGCAAGGGGCATATACGTATAGTAACACCGGACTCGGTATGCGAGGAAATGATATACGCCCATTATATTGATTTTCACAAAGAATTTCCTCACATCTCTATCAAGTTTACCACGGCAGATACTGCGGTCATGTTTGATATGCTCGACCGCAACGAGGCAGATGCCATAATAACTCTTGACAGCCATAACTATCGCAAGGACTACGTTATTGCAAAGGAAGAGCCGCTTTCCGTTCATTTCGTCACGGGAACAGGCTCAAAATTTGCAGGAAAACGAAACCTCAAGGTAAAGGAGATCGCAAAGGAGCCTTTTATTCTTACCGAATACGGTCAGGGCTACCGCCGCGTCTTTGACAAGGAGCTTGCAAAAAAATCTATCGACATCACTCCCGTGCTTGAGATAGGACGAACGGATATTATTACCCGTATTCTCGCAGAAAGCAATATGATCTCTTTTCTGCCGGATTTCGTCACTAAAGAGCTCGTAGCGCGAGGCGAGCTTTGTTATCTTGACGTATGCGACGTGAACGTTGAAATTTGGAAGCAGCTTATATATCACAAGAACAAATGGATGTCCAAAAGTCTGAAAACCTTTATTGAATATATTAAGGATAATGAATTTTCCGAATAACGTTAGTATCTATTGAATTTTTTGAATTTTTATGCTATAATAAAGCAATCGATTTTTTAGAAGGTTACGAAATGAAGCTTACAGAAATATTTGAAAAAAATACGCCCCACCTCTCCTTTGAGGTGTTCCCGCCAAAGACTACGACCTCGTTTGAGAGTGTTATGGCGGCTACCGAAGAAATTGCAAGACTCAAGCCGTCGTTTATGAGCGTGACCTACGGCGCGGGGGGCGGTACGAGTCAATATACGCTTGATATCGCTAAAAATATCAAGGCAAGCTACGGTGTTCCTACTCTTGCTCATCTTACATGCGTTTCCTCAACCAAGGATACGGTTGCTTTGATGATAGAAAGGATCAAGGATGCAGGAATACAGAACGTAATGGCGCTGCGCGGCGATATTCCCGCAGAAATGCAAAGCGAGGACCGCAGCAGTTGGACCTACCGCCACGCCACGGACCTTATCCGTGAGCTTAAGGAATCGGGAGCTGACTTCTGCATCGGCGCGGCTTGCTATCCCGAAATTCATCCTGAAAGCGCAGACCAAAAGGAAGATATCAAATATCTCAAGGAAAAGGTTGACGCCGGCTGTGATTTTCTTACGACTCAAATGTTTTTTGACAACAATCTGCTCTACAATTTCCTTTATAAAATAAGAGAAGCGGGAATTACCGTTCCCGTCATTCCCGGTATTATGCCGATAACTAACGCCAAATTCGTCGAGCGAAGCGTAAAGCTTTCGGGCTCGTTCGTACCCCAACGCTTCAAGTCCCTCGTTGATAAATTCGGCTCCGATCCCGAAGCTATGAAGCAAGCGGGCATTGCATACGCGACCGACCAGATAATCGACCTTTACGCGAACGGAATTACGAACGTACACGTTTACTCGATGAATAAGCCCGACGTTGCGCAAAAGATTCAAAGCAATCTTTCGGCTATTATCGGAAAATGAATAACGTTATTTTAAAGGAGCTTACACCACCGCCCGTAAACCGTCGAGAGATAGCGAGATATATGGGGTGCCGTGAGGTCAACGAAGAAACTGACGCTCTTATAGACCGTTCCCTGCTTCTTTGCGAGAACAAGCTTTCTTATAGAATATGCTACTCTGAATACAGCATTTTCATTGATGGCGCGACGTGCGACCTTGGCTTTTGCAAGGCGCAGAGCAAGGATTTGGCAAAATGCCTTACGGACTGCAACAGTATAATTTTGTTTGCGGCAACGCTTGGCTTGGAGCTTGACCGAATGATACTCCGATACGGCAAAAGCGAGCCCTCCGTTTCGGTTTGCCTACAAGCCGTGGGAGCGGAACGCATAGAAGCACTGTGCGATGCGTTTTGCCGTGAAACGAGTGAAAAATACGCAAAAGAAGGAAAAAAACTGCGTCCTCGCTTTAGCGCGGGCTATGGAGATCTCCCACTTGAGCTTCAAAAAAATATTTTTACAGTCTTGGGCTGTGATAAGCGCATAGGTCTTACGCTAAACGACAGCTTAATAATGTCGCCGACGAAAAGCGTAACGGCGATAATAGGTATATATTGATAGGTAAATTATGAAAATTCTTGATTACTTAAAAGAAAACGTACTGATTCTTGACGGCGGAATGGGGACACTCCTGCAGAGTGAAGGACTAAAGCCGGGTGAGCTTCCCGAAAGATGGAATATCACGCACCCCGAGGTCGTTCAAAAAATCCACCGCGATTACTATGCGGCAGGCTCAAACGTAGTGTCAACCAACACGTTCGGAGCCAATCTTTTTAAATTCTCACGCGAGGAGCTTGACGAGATAGTACGCGCGGCAGTTGAAAACGCAAGCGTCGCAAGATCGAGATTTGACGGAGATAGATTTATAGCTCTTGACATAGGTCCATCGGGCAAGCTTTTAAAGCCCTACGGCGACCTTGATTTTGAGGATGCCGTTTCCCTTTTTGCAGAAACGGTAAAGCTCGGCGTTAAATATGGAGTAGACCTCATATTTATCGAGACGATGAACGACAGCTACGAAACCAAGGCGGCGCTCCTTGCGGCAAAGGAAAATTCCTCTCTGCCCGTATTCGTTTCAAACGCATACGGAGCCGACGGTCGACTTATGACGGGTGCGTCTCCCGCCGCTATGGTAGCGATGCTTGAGGGCATGGGCGCTGACGCAATAGGCGCGAACTGCTCGCTCGGTCCGCGTCAGCTTTACGGTGTCGCCGAGGAGCTGTTGAAATACGCGACCGTTCCCGTTCTAATGAAGCCAAATGCCGGACTTCCCGAAATAAAGGACGGCAAGACCGTATACGATATAACTCCCGATGAGTTCGGACGTGAGGTAGCAGCTCTCGCCCAAAAGGGAGTCCGTATCCTCGGAGGCTGCTGCGGAACTACGCCCGAATACATAAAGGCGACCGTAAGCCACGCCCCCGACTCCCCCATCGCCGTTAAGACTACGGCTCGCACTCTCGTATCCTCGTATACTCACGCAGTTGATTTTGCAAACGCGCCCATTCTTATCGGCGAGCGCATAAATCCAACGGGTAAAAAGAGATTTAAGGAGGCGCTTCGCGAGCACGACGTTGACTATATCTTGAATGAGGGATTAAATCAGGAATCGGCAGGCGTACACGTTCTCGACGTAAACGTAGGGCTTCCGGAAATTGATGAGCCTACGATGATTCGCGAGGTGGTTTGCGCGCTTCAGGCGGTTTGCGCTCTTCCACTCCAAATAGACACCTCAAGCCCCGTCGCAATGGAGGCGGCTCTGCGCAGATATAACGGCAAGGCAATGATAAACTCCGTAAACGGCAAAGCAGAATCCATGCAAGCCGTCTTTCCGCTCGTCAAAAAATATGGCGGTGTCGTCGTTGCGCTAACGCTTGACGAAAACGGAATTCCAAGCACGGTCGAGGGCAGAGTTGCCATAGCCAAAAAAATTCTCACGGTAGCTCAAAGCTATGGGATAGACAAAAAGGACGTCGTTTTTGACACTCTAACGATGACGGTTTCGGCAGATCCGCAGGCGGCAAGGATCACGCTTGAGGCTCTTAAGAAAATTCGAGAAGAGCTTGGCTGTAATACCGTTCTCGGCGTTTCAAACGTCTCCTTCGGGTTACCCAATCGCGATATTATCAACGGCGTTTTCTTTGCAAACGCCTTGCAAAACGGCTTAACTGCCGCTATTATGAATCCGTATTCGCTTGAAATGATGAAAACCTACCACGCCTTCCGAGCGCTTAACGCTCTTGACGACAACTGCGCGGACTACATGGCGTTTGCCACGACGGTTGAGCAAGGCTCTGCAACCGTCTCCCCCATTTCAAAGTCCACCGAGGTCAACGTTAATTCTCTTAAGGATGCCGTCATAAAGGGAATGTCCGACAGGGCGCGTGAGCTGACGGCGCTAATGCTCGAAAG
>JAZQTY010000142.1:0-3821 GCA_045631025.1 Eubacteriales bacterium | reverse complement strand
ATCGCAAGCGTGCCTCTGGGAGAAACGCCAACCGTTCCCACCCTCGGACCGTCAGGCAAGCAGGAGCGCTTGAACTGCTGCGCAAAGAAGCGACGGACGAGATTTTTGAGCCATTTAAGGAGCGTTTCGTCGTCATACTTATCACCGAGAGCAATTTTCGCCATACGGTAAAGCTTATCGGGGGAGAAGCCGTAGCGGAGCATATAGTAGATATAAAAATCGTGAATTTCGTAAGGACCAACGAGATCCTCCGTCTTTTGAGCAATATTGCCGTTCGTGTCCGCAGGAAGAAGCTCGGGGCTTACGGGAGTATTGAGTATGTCGCGAAGAACGCTTGCAAGCGCCGCGTTTCCGTCGCTTTCAGCGATGTCAGCGGAGTACGCAACGATATGGCGAATAAGCGTTTTCGGCACATCGGCATTTACTCCGTACATCGACATATGGTCGCCGTTGTAGGTCGCCCAGCCGAGAACAAGCTCGGAAAGGTCTCCGGTACCCACGACGATGCCGTTTTCCATATTTGCAACGTCCATAATTACCTGCGTACGCTCACGCGCTTGCGCGTTTTCGTATACCACGTTTCGGTTGCACTCGTCGTGTCCGATATCTGAAAAATGCTGCTTGACGGACTCACCGATGTTTACGCACTTAAGCGTGACGCCGAGAGCGGAGCAGAGAAGCTCTGCGTTTGATTTCGTGCGAGCGGTAGTACCGAAGCAGGGCATCGTTACACCGATGATATCCTTTCTGTTCTTGCCGAGCATATCCATAGCTCTGGCAGCAACGAGGATCGCGAGGCAGGAATCAAGACCGCCGGAAATACCGATTACGAGAGTTTTCGAGAACGCACGCGTCATACGCGTTGCAAGTCCCGATGCTTGAATCGTGAGGATTTTTTCACATCTTGACTTTATTTCATCAGCGCCTTCGGGGATAAACGGAGAGACAGTAATTTTTCTCGTTAAATCCGTATCGGACAGCTCCATGTTAAAGAGAATATTTTGTAGGGTTTCGGGAGATTTCGTCTTAAACGACGCGTTTCTGCGCCGTTCGGCAGAAATCAATCCAAGGTCAAGCTCGGTTATCAGAAGCTCGTCAGTTGAAAAGGTGGGAGCATTTGCAATAATTTTTCCGTTTTCGAGAATTATGCTGCGCGTGCTGTAAACTCCGTCGGTGGTCGACTCGCCGATAGCGCTTCCTGTGTGTATATATCCGCATACGTTTCGCGCCGAAAGGGAGCAGAGCATTAAGGATTCGTATTCTTCAAGGCCTATTTCCTCGACGTGTGAGAAGGGATTTACAATTACGGTAGCGCCGTTTTCGCAAAGAGCGCAGGCGGGGGATACGCGAGCGAAGCACTCGTCTCCAATCTCGGCGCCAATCTTAAGCGCGGGAATATCGTCGCAGGCGAAAACAAGACCGTTTCCGAAAGCAACGTAATCGTATCCAAGCTTTATGCTGATAGGCGTTCCGTCGTACCGTGAAAAGTATTTTGCTTCGTCATGTGTTAAGAGTGACTTGGGAGTTACGCCTAAAATTTGTCCATTTTGACAAAAAGCGGCGCAATTATACAAATTATCATTGACAACGAGGGGAAAACCTATTATAATAATCATGTCGGAGTTCTCCGTCGCTGCGGCAACTCTCAAAATTTCGTTTTTTGCTGCTGTAAGCAGCGCATCGGAGAAAAAGAGGTCAGCGCAAGTAGCGGACGTTATTGAAAGCTCGGGGAAAACGAGAAGCTTAACGTCGGACTCCTTTGCCGCATCAATTACGTCGATTATTGCGTCTGCATTTTTCTCGCAGGCTGCAACGGATATTCTCGGCGTTGCGGCGGCAACCTTGATAAAACCGTGTTTCATTTTAATAGATCCTTTCGATATTAAGTATCCTATGGGAATATTATACATTTTTTTTAAGAAAATTACAATACTTATTTGAAAATTTCTTTATTATCTGCTTTGGAGGAGTAAAAATGAAGGATATTAAGAGAAATCTTACGATGCTTTGTGACTATTACGAGCTGACGATGGCAAACGGCTATCACTCGTGCGGCATTAAAGACAAAATAGTATATTTTGACGTTTTTTACCGCGATAATCCCGATAACGGCGGATTTGCTATTGCCGCGGGACTTGAACAGGTGGTTGAATATATCAACGATCTGCATTTTGACGATGACGATATATCGTATCTTCGCTCGAAAAACTGCTTTTCCGAGGAATTTCTTGAATATCTGCGCGACTTTAGGTTTACGGGAGATATCTGGGCTATTCCCGAGGGAACGGTCGTTTTCCCCGGCGAGCCGCTTATGATAGTGCGTGCCCCCGTAATTGAAGCGCAGTTTATAGAGACTTACGTATTGATGATGATAAACCATCAGTCGCTTATTGCGACGAAGGCGGCAAGAATTACGCGCGCGGCAAAGGGAAGAGCAATAAGCGAATTCGGCTCGCGACGTGCGCAGGGCGCAGATGCGGCAATGCTCGGAGCGCGCGCGGCGTATATCGGCGGTTGCGGATTTACGGCATGTACCATTTCCGACGAGGTTTACGGCGTACCCGCGACGGGAACTATGGCACATTCTTGGGTACAGATGTTCGATAGCGAGTACGAGGCGTTTAAGACCTACTGTACGATATATCCGAACAATGCAACGCTTCTCATAGACACCTACAACGTTCTTGAGAGCGGCGTTCCTAACGCAATTCGCGTATTCAAGGAGCTTGGCATAACCAAATGCGGAGTGAGACTTGACTCGGGTGACGTTACTTATCTCACAAAGAAAATAAGAAAGATGCTCAACGACGCAGGACTCACGGAGTGCAGAATAGTAGTATCCAACTCCATGGACGAGTACATTATCCGCGAGCTTATAAGACAGGGCGCGGAAATAGACGCATTCGGCGTCGGCGAGCGCTTGATAACCGCAAAGAGCGATCCCGTTTTCGGCGGAGTTTATAAGGTTTGCGCAATTGAAAACGAGGACGGAACCATTACTCCCAAGATCAAGATAAGCGAGAACGTAGGCAAGATAACCACGCCTCATTTTAAGAAGATATACCGACTTCGTGGCAGAGATACGGGCAAGGCAGAGGCGGATCTTATCTGCGTTTATGACGAAGTCATTGACGATACGCAGCCCATAGAGATCTTTGACCCTGAACATACGTGGAAGCGCAAGGTGCTTGAAAACTTTACCGCAACCGAGCTGCTCGTTCCGGTGTTTAAAAATGGCGAGCAGGTTTATAAGCTTCCGACGCTTCATGAGATCAGAGAGCACTGCAAGGAGGAAATCGAGGGAATGTGGGACGAGGTTCGCCGCTTCACGAATCCTCACAACTACTATGTAGACCTTTCCGAGAAGCTCTGGCAGATAAAGCACGATATGATCGCAAAATTCAGGAACAGCAAGCACAAAAAATAAGAAAAAACAAACGGCTTCAGCTTGGAACATCCAAGCTGAAGCCGTTTTGTATTTAAATTAAAGTATTCTGTAAACGGAGATAAGAGCATCGCCGAGAGCGCTTGCCACTTGGGCTGCCTCTCGCTCGGTCATAGCGTCTGCCGTTACGCAAGCGCACGCTCCTTCAAGCGATTTTACTTCGCCGCATATGCTTGCAACAGCGCTTTCGCTACCGCTTACGATAAACATTCTGCGACACTTGTAATCGGCAAAATCAGCAAGATCCGAGGGCTCTGCCGCTTTCCAATCAATGGACTTCGGTGTGGTGTCCATAGCAGCGATAATATCGATAATGTCCGCAACCACGGCACTCGCCGTCGGAAGCTTTCCTGCGCCGGGACCGTAGAACATGACC
>JAZQTY010000141.1:0-3230 GCA_045631025.1 Eubacteriales bacterium | reverse complement strand
TCACAGAACGACATGGCTACGATCCGACTTATAAATCCCCTTGCGTAAAGCTCGAAAAGCCCGAGGTCGAGAGACACCTTAGACAGATCCGTTTCGTCCTCTACGGCGGTGTTTGCTCCGAAGCGTATGGAGTCACCGAAGTCGTTGACCGAATATCCGGGCATTACCGTATCAAGGTCTATAACGCATACAGGCGCTTCGGTCACCGCGTCAAAGAGGATATTGTTGAGCTTGGTATCGTTGTGCGTAACACGAAGTGGAAGCGTTCCGTTCTCCCTCGCTTTTTCAAGCGTATAGCAAAATCTTTCTCTCTCCTTTGCAAAGGCTACCTCTTTAAGCACTCCGCCAAGTCTTTTGCACGGGTCCTTATGAACGGCTTCCATAAGATTTTCATATCTACAAGGTGTATTATGGAAGTTTGCGATAGACTCAGACAGCTTCTCGGCGGGATAGTCCGCCAGCATCTGTTGAAAGTTACCGAACGCAACGGCACAGGTATAAAAATCGTTTGCGTTCTCTACTCTCTCCTTGGTCACCGTTCCCTCTACGAAGTCGTAAAGTCTCCAATAGCCGTCAGTGCTATCCTTAAAATAACGAGAACCGTCAAGTGTGGGAACAACGTACAAGGAGCAGCACTCCACGTCACCGCCCATATCGGCGGTCTTTTTTCTTATGTGCTCGGTAACTCCGATTATGTTCTCCATAAGCTCCACGGGGCTTGTGAAAATACTCGTATTCATTCTCTGGAGTATATATCTCTTATCGGCAACAACTAAAAAAGTATCATTTATATGTCCGTTTCCGTATGGCTCACAGTATGTTGGAGCAACCTTGAAATACGCCGAAAGGACTTCCCTTGTATTAATATTTTCTCTGTTCATTATTAACCTCTTGTATCGTTAAGTCTTTCGGGATATATTCCGACCTTCTTCAGCCCTTCAAGACTTGCGCTTACGCTGTCGTGATCCTCTCTGTACGTAACACCATACCAAGAGTCGGCAGAAGAATAAGCTCTTACGGTACATTCCTTTTTGTCCATTATCTCTTTCACTGCGAAAGGCAGATAATACTCTCTTTTGATATTTCCGTCATCGTTATCAAGGAAGGTCTTAAAGCCGTCCATTACCTTTGAGAATATATCGGGAGTAAAGCCCCAGCAGTTCATTGAAACTATTGTATCAAGAGCTATATGAGTGTCAGCTCCGTCCTCGGTAAATACAGCCTTATCTCCGTCTCTCTTTATCTTGGTACGCTCTACCACGTTGCTAAGGAATCCGTCCTCTACCTTGCACACTCCTCGTGATACCGCTCCGTTTTCGGTGAGCGTGTTTTCAAGTATGTAGCCTACCATACAGTACTGCTCGGCCTTGGCACTTGAAAGATGCTTTGCAAGGAGTCCGTATGCGCTTCTGCCGTAGAAATCGTCAGCGTTTATAACGGCGAACGGCTCGTCTATTACGTTTCTTGCGGCAAGAAGTGCCTGCGCCGTTCCCCAAGGCTTTGTTCTGCCTGTCGGTACGGAATAACCTTCGGGCAGGTCGTCTATGCTTTGGAATGCATATTCTACCTTTACCTTATCCTCAAATCTCTGTCCAATAGTCTCTCGAAACAGCTCAAGATTTTCTTTGTTTATTACGAAAACTATTTTGTCAAAGCCACTGACTATTGCATCGTAAACCGAAAAGTCTATTATAAATTCTCCCTTATCGGTCACGGGATCTATCTGTTTAAGTCCGCCGTAGCGTGAACCAAGCCCTGCGGCGAGTATCAGCAATGTCATATTGTCTCACTTCCTATGCTATAATTTTTAGTAACTTTATTAAATATTCAACACAAAGTCATAACATCTTCAGGCTCTCTTATCAACCATTTTCCAGCAGTAAAATCAGGAATCTGTTGTACAGCTCCACCTTGAGCTACGGAGACTTCGCTAAGTGCTGTAATACACATCCAGCTTGCAGCATCATAGACATCTATCGGCATAGGTTTTCCTTCCTTTGCTGCATCTATAAATACTCTGAACATTACTCCGTCCATTCCCCCGTGTCCGCTCTTTTTGTCTTCTTCTGTCATATTTTTCCACACGTCAGGCATTAACTCCTCGTAATACTCTTTAGCATTATCCATATATTCAGTATAGTATTTAACTGTTTTAAAATGCTCCTTCATTCCATCAAAGAAGAAAGAATTGGTTGCCATTTCATAAAGCCCCTTTGTTCCTCTTACTTTTAGATCTCTGTTATATGAACGAGGTAAAGTTGTATCAAGGGTAAGTAAAATAGTCTCTCCGCCTGCACACGTAATAATGGTATTTACTATATCGCCTTGCTTAAATTTAGCATCCTTAAGTGTAGGATCTTGCTCATACAATTTGTTTTCTTCAACATATTCCTCAAGTCCACGAGCTTTAGACGCAACAGATACCAAAGAAACCATTCTATTACCACGATTGATGTTAAGCAACCTAGCAATAGGTCCTAACTCATGCGTAGGATAATTTTCGCAATTTCGGTTAAGATAATTACGCAATCTATAGTGTCTGATAATATTACCTTCAGAAACCTCTTTTCTCAAATCATGAGCATATGCACCGGAGCAATGGACTATCGTTCCAAGCTTACCGGAACGAACCGCCGCAGTGGCAAGCAATTCCTGGTCATTAAAGCAACAATTCTCCATAAGCATAAAAGGTGTTTGTGTTTCTTCATATGCTTTTACAAGCTCATAACATTCCTCTAATGTATAGGCACCACCTACTTCGGTAGCTGTTATAATTCCAGCTCTCAATGATGCAATCGATATCTCAATATGTGTCTCCCATGAAGTTGCTATATATACTGCATCGACCAGATCCTTATTTAAAACTTCATGATAATCTTTAGTGCATATTGGTGTCACTCCTTTGCGTGACTTAACGACCTTAGCTGCAGCTTCAAGGCGATCCTCATACAGATCGCAAACAATATTTATATCCACGTCTTCGTATTGTGCAAGGCAATGTTCAAGATTATAATAACTTCTCTGCCCAAGACCAATGATTCCAATTCTTAGTTTTTCCACAATAATCTCCTTTTCAAAATACTATTATTTATTGATTTGATCGCCATTAACAACCACTATACTAGTTGATCCAAAAAGCATACCGTTAAAAACGAAACTTCCTTCATAAGTATATGTTATAGGAATGTTTTCATCATATTCCGACTCACCATAAAATGATAAAAAATAAA
>JAZQTY010000140.1:0-2344 GCA_045631025.1 Eubacteriales bacterium | reverse complement strand
TCGTTGACAGAGTAAACAACCTTGACACTCTTGAGGTTCAGGTCGAGCTTGATCAGAAGTATTACACCGACGAGATAAGAGTTATCGAAGCGCTTACGAAGAAGATCGCGCACGTTATTCAGCAGGCGCTCGGAATCAGCGCAAAGGTCAAGATAGTTGAGCCCCAGTCCTTGGTAAGAAGCCAGGGTAAGGCAGTTCACGTAATCGACAACCGTAAATTATATTGATTTTAGGAGGAATACACAATGTTCGCAAAGCAGCTTACAGTATTTATTGAAAACAGATCAGGCAGACTTTCCGAGGTTCTCGGAGTTCTTAAGGACAACGGGGTAAACATTCTTTCGTTAAGCCTTGCTGATACCACGGAGTTCGGACTTCTTCGCCTTATCGTTGACAACGCAGCACGCGGAAAGGAAAAGCTTACCGAAAACGGATTTTCTTCCCTTTTGTCCGACGTTTCCATAATCCAGATACCTCACAAGGTAGGAAGCCTTCAGGAGCTTCTTAAGGTTATCGACGAGAACGGCATAAACATTGAGTATATGTACGGTCTTTCCATCGAATCCGACGACGCTTACGTCGTACTCAAGGCGTCTGACGTTCAAAAGGTTGACGGTATACTTTCTGCAAACGGAATCAATACTATATCGTGTGAGGACCTCGCAAATATATAAAAATCAGAGGCTTAAATGATTATTGATTTTCACACGCACGTTTTCCCCGATAGGATAGCAGAAAAAACAATAAATCTACTTTCGAAAAACGGCGGGATACCGCCGTTTTCCGACGGTACGGTAGACGGACTCGTTGAAAAAATGAAGGATGCGGGTACTGACGTATCCGTAACGCTCCCCGTCATGACGAGCCCTACGCAGTTCGACAGCATAAACGGATTCGCCAAGGAAATAAACAACACGTTTGACACTAAATCCCCCCGCCTTATATCCTTTGCGGGAATACACCCCGACTGTGATGATATCGACGAGAAAATGGCGTTCATTCGCAAGAGCGGATTTTTAGGAGTAAAGCTTCACCCCGACTATCAAGGAACGTATATTGACGACGAAAGATACGTAAAAATACTTGAGTGCGCCAAGGAATACGACCTCACGGTCGTAACCCATTCCGGCGTTGACGGAGCGTACAGAGGCACTGTTCGCTGTACTCCCGAGCGCGCGTTGAGGCTTATACGCAAAGTGCCCCACACAAAGCTCGTGCTTGCCCATATGGGGGCTAACGAGATGCCCCGAGAGGTGCTCGACGCGCTTTGCGGCGAGGACGTATATTTCGATACCGCCTACGTTCTTCGATTTATAGGCAAGGACAACTTTGAAGCAATACTCAAAAAGCACGGCGCTGACCGAATACTTTTCGCAACGGACTCGCCGTGGAGCGACGTAAAAAACGACGTGAATATCATAAAGTCCTTTGGACTTGACAAAAATACCGAAAATAAAATTTTCTTCGAGAACGCCAAGGCGCTTCTCGGAATATAGGTGAAAAATATGAGTTACAATCAGAAAATGTATGGGCTTGGCAGCAAGCGCTCAATAATAAGAGAAATTTTTGAATACAGCAAGACTCGCGCCGCTGAAATCGGCGCGGAGAACGTATACGATTTCAGTCTTGGAAATCCGAGCGTTCCCGCCCCCAAAGAGGTAAACGATACCATTCGCGCTCTTCTTGATACGGAAAGCTCCGTGCTTCTGCACGGATACACCTCTGCGCAGGGTGACGCAGGCGTACGCAAGACTATTGCCGATAACATAAATCAGCGTTTTGGCGTGGGTATCTCCCCCAACAACATTTATATGACCTGCGGCGCGGCTGCTTCCCTCTCCATCTGCCTTAAGGCGCTCGTTGAGGACGGCGCCGAGGACGAGTGCATAGTTTTCGCTCCGTTCTTCACGGAATACAGAGTGTTCATTGAGAACGCAGGCGCTAAAATAGTAATAAGCCAGCCACTTGAGAGAACCTTCCAGATCGACGTATGCGATCTTGAAAGCAAGATCAATCCTCACACCAAGGCAATTATCGTAAACTCCCCGAACAATCCGAGTGGCGTAGTTTATTCCGAGGAAACGGTAAAGGCACTCTGCGAACTTCTTAAGCGCAAGTCCGAGGAGTACGGCAAGCCCATCTACCTTATTGCCGACGAGCCTTACAGAGAGCTCGTATATTCGGGCGTTGAGGTTCCCTATCTTATGAATTACTACGACGATACGCTCGTTTGCTACTCTTATTCAAAGTCCCTCTCGCTTCCCGGAGAAAGAATCGGTTACATAGCTGTATCTCCCAAGATGGAGGACGGTATGAATATTTATCTCGCTGTTTGCGGTGCGGG
>JAZQTY010000139.1:0-4645 GCA_045631025.1 Eubacteriales bacterium | reverse complement strand
CGACTGTGCAAGCGCATCTGTCTTTTCACCAAACACAGAGTCGGGCTCCATTTCGTTATCAATATACTCTTCATTCTCGGTTGCCTTATCTACCGCGTCAAGTATATCGTTCACGGTAGGTTTTTTGCCCGTAAGTGGCTTGCCAATCAGATCCACAGCCGGTCCAATGGAAGCCAGTATTTTTGACGAAAGATCTTCCTCGTTAATGAGATCCTTTTTTATGAACTCTTTGGAAGCAATTTCTGATACAGAAGCCATGGCGTCAACTATCTTTAGAGCCGTTTCTCCGTCAATACCTTCGCCTGTAATCTTATTGTATATATCTACTGCCGCAACTACGGGCATTGTACCCACACGAACGCCCTCGGGAAGCAAGGTAGCTCCTGCGTCAATAGCGTTCTCAATTATGTTAAGACCGCCCGTAAGTATATTATGGGCTATATCGGTTGCCGACGCTCCAACCCCTTCCCAAAAGTTATCCGCTTCGCTTTCCTTAAACCACGTTCTTTCTTCCTCGTCGTCATCTTTAAGCGAATATTTTACCGTTGACGGAATATTGTCATAATTATGCTCAACCTCGGCTTGTATCAACGTTCCGGCACGTCTGCCCGTGCCGTAAAAAACGGGAGCAATATCCTCACTGCCGTCATTCTGTCCGTGCGTTGCTTCAACAACTGATATATTGTTACGCAAATTGCGCTGATAGGGAACGGAGCTACGCTTAACTCCGCCGTCCTTTTCTTCAAGCCGCTTTTTGCGGAGCTTCATGTATTCGTCGTTAAAACTACCCATTATCTCACCTCCGTATATCAGTAATTGAATGTCTTTTTGAATTTCAACTTTCCGTTGCTAACGTATTCCTTGGCTTTGCCTTGCTTCACCAACTGATTAAGCTTTTTTGGACTGATAGGACCGTATCCCAAATCAAGAACGGATTTTGTATCAACCTTCGCCTTGCTTTCTTTCTTGTCTGCGGTAGTTTTCTTAAAGCTCTTTGTGGTCGTTATTTTCTTGCCCGTCGATTTTGGAGCTTTGAACATATTAGTATTTATGTTACCGCCTTTGCCTGAGCCGTTCTTTCCAGAGCCCGTACCCGAGCCCGTACCGTTTTTCTCACGATTCCACTTTTCGAGCGCGATTTCATCCGCCTGCTTCTGCGACTCAATCATTGCGTCGTGATACCTCGCCGTTTCGTTGTGCTCGTTTTCCCTTTGGATCTGACTCAACATAGAGAGATAAAGCTGGTTGTATTCGCTCTTAATCGCTCTCTGTGCATCAAGCTTCGCCGTGATAAGTGTATTCTTGTATTGGAATCCCGCAAGCGAAATTTCAAGCTCCTTTTCAAGAGCTTGGTACGCTATCTCCGCGAGCTTTGCATTGTTCTGTAACCGCGCCTGCGTAATAGCATTATCATAATTAAGGACGGCACGATTATATGACTCTCTCGCCGTTGCAACTCGGTTTTGGTACGTGTTATACATACTGACCTGCGAACTCTCGCTAAATCCCGTATTTGTCATACCGTTAGCCGCCATTTGCTCGGCGTTTGCACCGTACTGATTGCTCTGCTTCTGCCAATCCTTATACGCGCCCGACTGCTCCTTGATATAGTCCGTCTTTGCCCAATCCTTCTGCTGATTTATTTCATCAATAGCAAATTCGGTCTGCTCGTTCTGCAAGCCCTTCTGTGTTTCCGCCCACTCGCTTACGGCGTTTTTCTGATCGGTAAAATACTGCTCCGCATTGTTTATCATACCGTCATACGTGTTGCCGATTTTAGTTACTTCTTGGGCACTCTCTTTGGGTATCGAGTCAAGTCGTTGATCTCTGTCATTGACCTCGTAAGTAGTTGCCATCTATATCCCCCCTCACCGCTTTATATATCCGCCAATGAAACATTCCAATGTAGCGGTTTCAAGACTAAATCTTGTATTTGAATGGAATTTAAGCTGTATGTCCTTGAATTTCTTGCGCTTAATTCTGCTCACGAAATAATCCGTAATATTTTCATACGTTCCTATCAGCTCAAAGTCCGTTGTATCCGTCTTTACGTAAACGGAAATATCGCCCGTTGCCTCGGCTACGCAACCTCTCTTATTGGTAGTTTTCAGCTTGTGCGGCACTTTGAATTTATCCTTTGGAGTTACCCAATAGCTTTCAAAAGGCGTTTCTCCGTCGGTCTTTTGTGCGTATTCTCCGTCCTCGTCTTTCTCGGCGCTCATAGTGTATATGCCGTCGTCCGTGCCGAGATAGAGGATACCGTCGTGTACCGTAGCGCAAGTGATTGTCTTTTCAAGCTCCCAATAAAACCAATCGTATTCTATGTGATTTTCATTAGTGAACACCGCGCGAGAGTCCGCAAGATAAACCTTGTTACCGATAAAGACAAGTAAATATCCTTCCCATTCCGCAAGTATCATATTTTTATAGTCGGGCTCGGAGATAAGCTTGCGGTCAACAAGCGTACTCCTGTGCGCCGCCATCTGCTCGGTAGTCACGTCACCGCTTATACCTTCCATTCCTCGCTCACTGAAAAAGATAATATCGTCGTTAAAGTTTATTGCCTTGCCCGTGCAACCGATAGTAATGCTCGAATGAGAGGAAGGGTATATTTTGCCGTAATCTGCGTCTATCGTCGGCGTATGGTAAAATACGTTAGTGTTAGACGAGGACGGCTCACGGAACACCCACAAGGCGTTATTTCCTGCCACCAAGCCCTTTACTGCTGCCGAGTCCATTCCCTCGCTATAATAGTCAAGGTCGCTACAATAGCCGGGATCGTTCAAGCTACAATGCCATACGTAATTGGGATAGTCGGGATTGCCGCTAAAAAATACTCTGTTGTCAAATACCTGCAACAGAGTACATTTTTGAATGATAGTGTCGTATTTCTCGACTCTCTTGTAAAACTGAATTACTACGTTGTCCTGTCCGTCCGTTGCTGGCGCGAGTGGAGCGGTAGCAAAATTTATTACTCCTGCTGTTGCGTTAATGCTCCAACCGTCGCTCATTTCCTCGCCGTCAACCCAAACCGTAACGTTATTGTTAAATATGTTTTTAACGTCAAGAAAATAGCTTCGGCTACCTTTGCGAACTCCGTCCTCGTCGTATCCGTCGGCAAGGAATGAGTTTTTGCGGAAGGGAGTAAGCATATTAACGTCCTCGTGCATCGTTCCGCCACCCGCGGGCCTCCGTCCGATAGACGTTGTAGGAATGTAGGGAACAACGTTCTTTAAGGTCGTTCCGTCATACTGTAAATAATTCTTGCCGTCCTTGAAATACCACACATCCTCATACACAAAGGTATCGCTCGGCGCGGCGTTTACCTTTTGGCTAAACGTAACCATTTTTCCGTCAGCATCAATCTTGTGTATCTGCGTACCGCAATGTACCATCATATCGCCCTTGTAAAAGGATATTCCGTAAATGGTGTCGCTCAATGCTTTATATTCAGTCATTCCCGGTCTTGTCCGTATGCTCTCGGTTTCTCTGTAATCCTTCCACACGTTCAAAGAGTCGGGGCTTCTGCGGATATTTATTTCCTCTCCGCGAAAGTCCACGCCTCGAAAGTTACTGTAAACTCTCGAAACAATATCTCCCGTACCTGTACTCATATATCAATGCCCCTCTCGATAGTGACGGTTGCCAACTGATAACGAGGATCAAGACGCTGTAACATAGCTTCGTATCTCGTTGCATATACCGAGCCGTATTCTGCCGATACGTCACTTTTGAGAAGATCTCCCGCTACTCCGTAGGGCATTATTTCAAGCACATCAGGCGAAAGCTCGAACTCATAAGCTTTGTCCTTTGTTTTGTCTGTAATTCGTTCGGGATAAACGAATAGGTCTATCTCCGCAACACCGCTCTCCAACATTTTAAGCACCGTTCCGTTTGCTCGGGGAGAGCAGAGAACACCGCCAACCGTGCCGAGCTGAAATACCTCGTATCCGCTCTCACGCTCTATATCCTCAAAGGTAAGCGTATCTCCCGCGGATACCTCTATTTCAACGTACTTGGGGATTTTCTTTATCCTCGCAAGCTCGTACATCACTTGATTTATTACGTCGTTTATCTTCGCCGCAATATCGGGATCGTCGGTCAAATACTCGCTATCGGGATTTAATTCCTCGACGAGCCGCAAAACCTTTACTTTCATATCAAGCAAAGTCACGTAATCACTTCCTTTCCATAAAAAAGGGCGTCAAAAGACGCCCCTTTGCTTTACATATCCTCTTTGTTGAGAATTTCCGCGTATTCCGCTTCGGTTATCTCGTAAAATCCTTCCTCGGTTGTGCCGTCTGCAAGGAATATCACTCTGCCGTATATCGTACCGTTAGTGAGGATTTTACCCTCTTCTGCATAAATTACTTTTTTAGTTTTCATATCTTATCTCCTTATATCAATGAAAAATTCCAATTTCCGTGAGGCATAACAACCTCGTTCAAAAACTCGCCCCAATCGTCATCACTTGCATTATATACCGCAAAAACCGCTGTCTTTGAGAATGTACAAGTTAAGTCGTTTGTAGTGGTTGAAAGTTCGGCTACAATGCTTTCTATGCTCTCTCTGCTTAAAGGTGAATATTGAATATCAAAATTTTTTTTGATCTCGCCCGTAACTTTTAAGTTAACAAGTGCAGTAC
>JAZQTY010000138.1:0-12911 GCA_045631025.1 Eubacteriales bacterium | reverse complement strand
GTATCGTATACCCTCGCTGAAAACGCAACCTTTACCGACATGTGCGGAGACGGTACTAATGCAGGCGCTAATTCCGATATATACACGGGATCGAAGCCTTACGTACATGAGATAGACATGAATGGAGTAACGGCAAAGTACGTTGCCGTTGCGGCAACGGCAGCCACTAAAAACGGTAGAAACAACTTGTCTCTTGGCGAGCTTGAGGTTGCCGGAACTCCTGTGGAAGTTGTTGCACCTGCGTCTATAAGCGGTCTTACGTTTGTGGGCTACGCCGATGACGGAAATGACATAACTTTTTCTGACTCGTCCGATAACTACTATCCTCTTTCTAACGCAATTGATGGAGACAGAGACGGTGCAGAGGCTTGGACTAACAACTGTACTTTAACTGCTCCGAACGTAAAGCTCGGCGAAAACGGCTTTGAAAAAGCAGTTGGCGAAGGCACTTTCTTCGGCGTATATATTGCCGAATTGGACGCTCTTTACGAGGTTGATACCGTTTCGATATGGTCGCCTTACGCTAAACATAAGAAAGATTTTGTAAACGACGGATATCAGATTTACTATTCAATCGACGGTGTATCGTATACCCTCGCTGAAAACGCAACCTTTACCGACATGTGCGGAGACGGTACTAATGAAGGCGCTAATTCCAATTTGTTTACGGGATCTGATCCTTACGTGCATGAGATAGACATGGGTGGCGTAACTGCAAAATACGTTGCTGTTGCGGCAACTGCAGCTACTAAAAACGGTAGAAATAACATGTCTCTCGGTGAGCTTGAGATTGCGGGGACTGTTGTACCTGCGTCTATAAGCGGTCTTACGTTCGTGGGCTACCTCAACGACGGCTCGAACATAACCTTCTCCGAGTCAGCTTCTGACTATTATCCTCTTTCTAACGCAATTGACGGAAACAGAGACGGAGACGAGGCTTGGACGAATGCAGCGCTTGGACTGACAAAGAACATCAAGCTTACCGAAAACGGCTTTGAGGCGGCAATAGGCAGCGGAGATTTCTACGGCGTATATATTGCTGAATTGGATGCATTGTCTGAAATTGATACCGTTTCGATATGGTCGCCTTACGATAAGCATAAGAAAGATTTTGTAAACGACGGATATCAGATTTACTATTCCACTGACGGTAAGACGTATGCTCTTGCTGAAAACGCAACCTTTACCGGTATGTGCGGCGACGGTACTAATGAAGGAGCTAATTCCGATTTGTATACGGGATCTGATCCTTACGTACATGAAATAGACATGGGTGGCGTAACTGCAAAATACGTTGCCGTTGCGGTAACTGCACCTTGTAATTCGAAGAGTGGCGATGATTTGAAATACAACATGACTCTCGGTGAACTTGAGATTGTTGGAACTCAACTTGAAGCTCCCGGAGTTGGCGAACAGCCCGGTGATGATCAGCCCGAAGGCGGCGAACAGCCCGGCGGTGATCAACCCGAAGGTGGCGAACAGCCCGGCGGCGGCGAACAGCCCGGTGGCGAACAGCCCGGCGGCGAACAGCCCGAAGGCGGCGAACAGCCCGGCGGCGAGAACAACGAAAACAACGAGAATAACGAAAATAACGAGAACAACGGTGAGAATAACAACACCGACACGACTCCCGAAACCGACGCAAACACCGAAGCAAACACCGAAGCAGCTCCTGCTCCCGAGACGGAGGCAGCTGCAGGTGGATGCGGCGGAAGCATTGGCATCGCAGGCGTTGCTATGATAGCACTCGCATCGGGCGCGGCTCTCGTAATCAAGAGAAAAGAAGACTAATTTATTATAAGAGTTTAGACTTGTAAGAGTCAAAGCGAAAAACAAGCGTTCCCCCCCTTGAATAAAGGGGGGGAACGCTTATTTTATTGTTAGTCAATGACGTCATTCCGTCGTCTGATGCTTTTTTCTGTATTCCGTCGGATTACAGCCGTATTTCTTTCTGAACGCGATATAAAATCCGTTTCTGTGATTATATCCGATCGCTTCCGTTATCTCTGCGATAGAAAGATTGGAGTGGATTAAGGAATTTTTCGCCCATTCAAGTCGGCAATCGGTAATATATTCAATGGGAGTCATGCCCATGACCTCGGTGAATACGCGGGAAAAATATTTCTTGTTGTAATGCTGGGCGGCAGCCATGCCGGCAACTGAAACGCTTTTAAGATTTTTTCTGACGTAGGATTTTGATTCCTTTATCAGCTTTGCCGTTTTAGTCGTGGTGCTCGCGTCGATATGATCCTCGTCTGCCGTCGGCGTTACGAACGAGAGATAAAGGCTTATGAGAGCCTTCAGATTTGCCAAGGACATCTCTCCGAGATTGGTGTCATACAATAAGGTCTTGGTTAATTTCATTATATCCGAGGGAGCCTCTATCAAGGGAAGCTTATCCGCGCTTAATTTTTTTAATTCGTTTATGATATCTTGCGCGTACGTGCCTTCAATGGACATCCAAGCGGAGGCGTAGGGCTCCTTGGGGTCTGATTCAACGGTGTGAGCTTGCAGGGGGAGCGTATAATATAGCTGTCCCTTTGAAAACGGAATTCCGTTTACGGTGCCTTTGCCCTTGGTTATAAAATTAAGGAAAAGCCTATCCTCATTTCTGCTTTTTATATTGGAGCCCGGAAAAGAGAAGGTAATGCCGAAATTGAATTTCTCAATTTCCTTGTTATCCGTATAGATGCATATATACGACGTTTGATATTCGACGTCAAGATTTATTTCCGAGCGATTGCTGAAAATGTAGACTTTTTTGTCGGGCTTTTTTTCGGAAGCGGCAGACGGAAAATAGCACTTGCATTTGTAATTATAATGGGAAAACATAGATTGTTTTTATCCTCATTTCTGTTCTAATGTTACCTTATTTTGCACATCTTTAAGTCAATTATACACTTTCATTCAGTATTTGTCAATAGCAAAATTTAAAATCGTGATTTTATATAAAAAAACTTTAGGGGGCGCGTTTTAAAAGTGGTATTTCTTTGCATATAGGTGGCATGTCTTTGTTGAAAATGTGTACAAATTATGGTAAAATTAGTCTGTATAGTTATATGTGGCGCGGCTTTGATTTTTTTTCGTAAAAGCTACGCTGCAAAAACGAAAATAAAAAAGGAGAAAAACATGAAAAACAAAACCATGAAAAAAGCGCTGTCACTCTTTCTTGCAGTATTGACGGTAGCGCTTGCGATCCCTTTTACCGTGTTGCCGGCAGCGGCAGACGGAAATGCTGCGTCGATAACCGGGCTTACGTTTGTAGGCTACGCTGACAATGGCAAAGCGATTACTTTTGGTAGCTACCCTCTTTCTAACGCAATTGACAGGAACAGAGGCGGAGCCGAGGCTTGGACGAATGATTGTACTTTAACTACCCAGAACGTCAAACTCGGCGAAGACGGATTTGAAAAAGCAGTGGGCGAAGGTACTTTTTACGGCGCATTTATCGCTGAACTGGACGCACTGTCTAAAATTGACACCGTCTCAATATGGTCGCCTTACCCTAAAGCGAATAAAGATTTCGTAAACGACGGATATCAGATATATTATTCTACCGATGGCAAGACATATACTCTTGCTGAAAACGCAACCTTTACCGACATGTGCGGTAATGGCAGTAAGGCAGGCGCTAATTCCGGCTTGTATAAGGGCTCGAAACCTTACGGACATGAGATAGACATGAATGGAGTAACGGCAAAGTACATTGCCGTTGCTGTAACTGCAGCTACTAAAAATGGTAGAAATAACATGTCTCTCGGTGAGCTTGAGGTTGTCGGAACGCACCGTCCCAAGAACGGTGACGTATTGTACGAGGTTGACTTCAATTCGACCAAGGCAGGCTACACCTTCAGCGACGGAACGGCAACTAACGCAAACGGAAACTGGAGCAAGACAAACGCCGTAACCTCTGCAGACGGAAAGTCCGTTACGATAAAGAGCACGACCTCCAACGAGGGCAGTGATGGAAAAGCTAAATATTGGACCAAGTTTACGGACTATTACGTCGGCGGAAACTCCTTTACCATCGAGTTTACGCTTGATTCTACCGTGCCGGTCGGTATTCTTCTCGACTGCGGCTCCGGCTTCGTTATCAATCCCTCGACCAATACGACGTGGATGGGCCACTACCAGGTTAAGGGTGAGTTCGCCGGTGCAAAGACCTACGAGGGAAGCTCTAACAGCAAGCAGACCTATGCAATAGAGCTTACCACTGCGGCTGAAGCAAAAGCGAATATTGATGGATACATTACGCATTATCCTACGGTATATAAGCTCTACGTAAAGAACGAGACCACCGGTATGTGGGAGCTTGTAAGAAATTTCCCCGCTAACAAGGCAAATGAATTTGAATGGGAAGTTGGCGGATGGGAAATTTTGTATATGGGCTTTGCTCGCTATGATGGAGATAGTGATACCGAAGCTACCATAAGCGACGTTACCATATACAATGGTATAAACGTTCTCAACAACCACCTCTCTTATGAGAATGCCGAGGACGGAGACCTGCTTTACAGCGTAAGCTTTAACGCAAGCGAAAGCGGCTTTAGATTCAGCGACGGAACTGCTACTGACTCAAACGGAAACTGGAGCAAGACCAATGCCGTAACCTCTGCAGACGGAAAGTCCGTTACGATAAAGAGCACGACCTCCAATTCAGGCAGCGGCACAAAGGCTAAATATTGGACGAAGTTTACGGAATATACCGTTGGCGGAAACTCCTATACTATGGTATTTACTCTTGATTCTACCGTGCCCGTAGGTATTATTCTTGACTGCGGTGCGGGATTCGTTATTAACCCCTCTACGAATACGACGTGGATAGGTCGATACGCGCAGAAAAACGGAGTCGCAGGGGAGAAGACCTACGACGGAACTGCGAACAGCAAGCAGACCTATGCAATAGAGTTAAGCAATGCAGCTACTACCGAAAAGAATCACGGCAATTTGGATGCTTATTACCCCACAGTATATAAGCTTTACGTTCAGGACGATATAGCGGGTACTTGGACTCTCGTAAGAGAGGTTCTCCCTGAACAGGCACATTGGTTTGAATGGGAAGCGGAAGGCGGATACGACAGCTTGTATATGGGCTTTGCCCGTTACGACGGTAATTCCACCACCGAATCCACGGTAAGCAACGTTAAGCTTTACAAAGGAAACGACCTCCTTGATATGAAGTTTATAACCGGAGAGGATGCTAACGTATTGTACGAGGTTGACTTCAGCTCGACCGAGGAAGGCTTTATCTTCAGTGACGGTTGGAGCTCTTGGGCAAGTGAGACCGGTGCCGTAGTTTCTTCGGACGGAAAATCGGTTACTATCAAGAGCACAAACTCAAAAAATCTCAAAGAAACAGAGCTTATGGCAATGTATGGAGCGCAGTTTACGGAATTTACCGTTGGCGGAAACTCCTTTACTGTTGAATTTACTCTTGATTCTACCGTGCCCGTAGGTATTCTTCTTGACTGTGGCTCGGGCTTCGTTATCAACCCCTCGACCAACACGACCTCGATAGGCAGATATCACGTTGAAACGGAAATTGCAGGTGAGCAAACCTACGAAGGAACTCCTACGAGCAAGCAGACCTATGCAATAGAGCTCCGCAACGCGGATACTACGCAGTTGAATCACAGCGGAAAATACCAAGCTTATTATCCTACCGTATATAAGCTTTACGTAAAGAACGAGGCTACCGGAACGTGGGAATTTATAAGAGAAATTACCTCTGCAAATGCGAAGGAATTTGAATGGGAAACCGGCGGATACGATAATTTGTTTATGAGATTTGCACGCTACGACGGCGTAAGCGACGTTGAGTCTACCATAAGCAACGTAGTTATTAAGGAGGGCATCGGATTCCTTACTGCTCTTAAGCTTATGGACGGAGCGCAGGCTCGTATAAGCGCAGAGACCTCCGGACTTCGCTTTACCGGAGTTATCGGAAAGCACTATCTTGACGCACTTAAGGCAAAGTACGGCGAAGAAAACGTAACGGTCGGAATGCTTATCACTCCCACCGATTACCTCACGGACAACGACCTTGCATTTAACAAGTACGCTCTTGATAATTGCGAAGAGATCGTGGGCGTTAAGTACATTGAGCTGGACGCAGCTCCCGAGACCATCAAGACCTCGGGCACCAATTATAAGTTCAACTGCGCTATCGTAAACATCAAGGTGGAAAACTACGGCAGAGCGTTCTCCGCAGTCCTCTATATTAAGATTACCAACGGCGAATCGACGAACTATATTTATTCCGCGACCGACGGCGAAAATTCGAGAACTATCTCCTATATCGCGGAGAGAGCGTACGCAGATCTTGCGGACGTTAAAGATACCGTTAAGAACGGATTGACTTATTCTAACCCCGTAGTCGTTGACGAGACGACGACTAAATACAGCCCCTATACCGAGGAAGAGAGAAAGATACTTTACGATTTTTTTCAATAACGGGAACAGGTGAGGAAGCTTGTTCCCTTACGGTGATTACCTATAATATCAAGTCTGAAAACGAAGGTCAGAAAACGGAAAATGCGTATGCTACGCTCGCTGACAAAAAGCCCGACGTGATCTGCCTTCAGGAGGATAAGAAAACTACTCACAATGCAATTATTACAAAGGACGCAGATTATAAGGCTCTGAATACCGGCGGTAACGACGACTACTATAACGCGATTTTGTACAATTCCAAAAAACTTACCGTAGTAAGCAACGGAATCGTGAAATACAGTGACGTTAAAAATCAGTACTCCGACAACAGCGCGGTAGCGGCGGCAGACTTTAGCATGGACCGAGAGGGAAGATTCTTCAGATGGGCAATTCTTGAATTCCTTGATGAGAACGGTAACGGTACGGGAAATAAGGTTCTCGTAGTAAATACCCACCTGCATTACCGTGAGGGTGCTAAAAACGAATGGCCCGATTATTACGACAACAATCCGAATTCTACAGACAATAAGGCGGTTCGCGTAGCGCAGGTGACCATTCTCAAGCTTTGGCTTTCCAAGCAGACGCTTAAGAAGCAAATAGTCGTCGGAGACATGAACTGTCACGTTACCTCGAATGAGTTTAAGACGTTTACCTCCGGCGAGGGCGCGCTGGATGCGGCGAGAGACGATGCGCTTCTCAAGGGCGATATAGGCGGTACTCTTACGAGCAATTATAAGAGCCGCGATAACGCTGAAAACGGCGGATATATATTCGACCACGTTTTGTACAGCGGCGACAACGTTGTGGCTGCCGAATATAGGGTTATCGATAATAGCTACGACTGCGATCCGCCCTATCCCTCGGATCACCTGCCCGTATATTCAAAGTTTTTCTGTTATGCAGAATGAAAGGAAAGGTAATTTTCATGAAAAATAAAAAATACGTCGCTCCCGAGATCAGCGCCGTAAATATTGATACGAAGGATATTATGATATTTTCCATAATATTCGGAAACGATAATCTCGATAACTGGGCGGAGGATCCGTTCTGAAAATAGAGCGTTTTGGCTGTTTGCAGCGTGAAGTGCTGTTAGAAAGTTAAAAGCAACAGACTGCTGCACAGGTCCATTCTTGACGGACTTGTGCAGCAGCGTATTTAAATAAGCTTATATAAGGTGAAAAATATGGCTATAAATTTTAACGCGGAATCAAAAATTTTTTATCTTGACGGTAAGAACGTCACCTACGCCTTCTTTATAAACGATCACGGCTATCTTGAGCATCTTTATTACGGCAAACGGATAGGGAAGGACGACGTACGTTCGTTGAGAAGAACGGGCACGGCGTCGAGAATAGCAACGATACCGGGAACGGATATATACGCGAAGAAGGGCATAAGCTGCTACCACCATTTTCCGTCCGAGCTTTCCTTTTTCGGAACGGGAGATTACCGTGAGTCTGCCGTAATGCTCACTCATGAAAACGGTGACAGGCTTGTCGAGCTGCTCTACGACAGCCACGAGATACTCGCCGAGAAGCCGAGCATCGGCAAAATGCCTTCGATGCGCGGAGGTGAGACGCTTGTGGTTCGTCTTAAGGATAAGATCAACGGCTTCGGCTGCGACTTGTATTACACCGTGTACGACGATTGTGCAGTCGTAGCAAGGAGAGCGGTATATAAGAATTTTACCGACGGTACCGTAATGCTCGATAGAGCATATTCCTTTAGCTTCTCGCTGCCTCGTAACGGTTATGACGTTATTTCTCTTTACGGAGGCTGGGCAAGGGAAAGGCGCGTTGAGCGCACGCCGATGCGCCACGGAGTGGTCAGCATCGATTCTAAAAGAACGGCGTCCTCCGCAACGCTCAACCCGTTTATGGCAATAGTCGATAATACGGCGACCGAGGATTTTGGAAACGCTTACGGCGTGAGCCTCGTGTATTCCTCCTCTTACGTGCTTAAGGCGGAGGGAACGAGTGACGGAAGAACGCTCGTTACGGGCGGTATCAACGATTTTGATTTCCGCTGGAAGCTTTGTAAGGGAGAGGTGTTTGAGACTCCCGAGGTGCTGCTTGCGTACTCCTGCGACGGAATCGGAGGAATGAGTCGCGAGCTGCACGACGCCATGAGAAATTATCTCATAAATCAGAGATACGTGGGTGTATCACGTCCTATCGTAATCAATAACTGGGAAGCGACGTATTTTAATTTTGATAACGATAAATTAAAGGCGATCGCGAAGGCAGTTGAGGGGACGGGAATAGATACGTTCGTGCTTGACGACGGTTGGTTTGGAAACAGAAATTCCGATAAGACGGGACTCGGCGATTGGTTCGTTAACGAACAAAAGCTGCAAGGCGGACTTAAGGAAATAATAAGCTACGTTAATTCTCTCGGCATGAAATTCGGTCTTTGGTTTGAGCCCGAAATGGTCAGCGAGGATTCGGAGCTTTTCCGTGCGCATCCCGATTATGCGATAGGCGCGCCGGGCAGAGCGCGTTGCTGCGGAAGAAATCAGTATATGCTTGATCTTACCAGAGCGGAGGTCAGAGATTATATAGTTGACGCGGTGAATAAGGTCTTGCATGAAAACAATATACAGTACGTAAAATGGGATTATAACAGAAACGTTACCGAGGCGTATTCGTTTGGTCGCGAATCTGACAGACAGGCTGAATTTTCTCATAGATACGCGCTTGGAGTATACGATCTGTGCGAAAGAATAGTAAACGCAAACCCCGACGTTTTCTTTGAGGGCTGTTCGAGTGGCGGAGCGAGATTTGATCCCGCTATGCTGTATTATTTCTCTCAAATATGGACCTCCGACGATTCCGATGCGGAGGAAAGAACGTACATTCAGTACGGTACGTCGCTTGCATACCCGCTCTCGAGCATGAGCTGTCACGTGTCCATCGTTCCTAATCATCAAACGGGAAGAATTACTCCAATGCAGACTCGCGCGGATATCGCCCATCTCGGCGCCACGGGCTACGAGCTTGACACGTCCGATTATAACGATGAGGATAAAGAGGAAACCTGCAAGCAGATAGAGGAATATAAGCAAATGGAGGCGCTTGTGCTTGGCGGCGACTTGTACAGAACCGAAGATCCGCACACGTCTAATTACTTTGGCTTTATGGTGGTAGCAAAGGATAAGAGCGAGGCAGTTCTTACCGCGTACCGCCGCATGGGAAGTGTAAATAACGAGGTGAAATATTTGAAGGTTTCGGGACTTGACGAAAATAAGACCTATTCCGTATCGGGATATGAGAGTGCCTTTAAGGGCTCGACTCTTATGAATATCGGCTTGCCCGCAAAATTCAAGAAGGGCGATTTTATGACCTCAAGATACTTCTTTAAGGAAGTGTAAAAATACAGAACACAGCGTAAATTTAACGCACGAAACAAACGCGGCAGAGAACGTATCCCGTCTCTGCCGCGTTCCGTTTCGGAAATCAAAAAATATCAAGAGAAAATCAAAGATTATTTCGGAAGAGTCTTGATAATCCATTTTGATTGTGCTAAAATATATTTACGCGGTTCGTCGTACGACGAATTTTGATTTTTATTCTTGGAATCAGAGAGGAAAAAGAAATGAAAGTAAGAAAAGAGCTTGAGCATATATCGGGTGTTTGTAACGAAAATAAGAATTTTGCGCTCGGCATCGATCCTACCGAGTACGCCGATCTTCTTTTTGGTGTGGGGAGCGCTACGTCAGCCGGACCAACGCTTCCGGCAGGCTCTATACATCCAAGCCCCGAAACCTTAAAGAAGGACAACGGCGGCTATACGCGCGGTCAGCCTATCGTTGGGTTCGGTCACGCATATATTTCAGGCTCGGGTGGAGTAAAATGCTACGGAAACTTTCTGCTTTCACCCATGCTTGGTGATATTGAGCTTGATAATGCGAAAAGAGCAAAATTTGCCGTAGAGGGAACTGAAAAGGCAAGCTGCTACGAATATTCGGTAACCCTTGAGAACGGTATAAAAACGAGAGTAGCTCCCGCGCACAGCTCGGCGATACACGTAATTGAATATCCCGATGGGGCTGATGCGTCGCTGATGCTTGACGTGGCGCGAAAGCTGGATAACGACGCGTGTATGAGAAAGGGCTCCTTTACCGTGGATTCTGCTCGTAAGGTCATCTATGGCGGCGGTACGTATTCGGGCAACCTCAACGGCATAGATTGGGAGATGTTTTTTGCGCTTGAGTTTGACGGCGATTTTTCGGAGATCGGTACGTTTGTAGATTCCGTATGCTCACCGTGTACGGAGAGTGAAACGACCGTAGCTATCGGCGAAGGACAAAGAGCGGGCACGTACGTTCGCTTTGGCGGCGCGGCGGGCGGCAAGACCGTAAAGGTAAAGCTGGCTATTTCCTTTGTCAGCGCGCAACGCGCGATAGAGCATCTTACAGCAGAGATACCCGCCTTTGATTACGACGCCGTAAGAGACGCGGCGAGAGAAAAATGGCGCAAGCAGCTTGGCGTTATAGAGATTAGCACCGACGATAAAGCCTTGTTAAGACGATTTTATACCGCCGTGTACCACATGAACATACAGCCTCGTAACCGCACGGACGATCACGGACTTTGGGATGATTTTCATACGGTGTGGGACACGTGGAAAACGCTGTTCCCGATGTATTCCTTAATTTACAGCGATAAAATGGGAGCTATAATCGAGTCGTTTATGGACCGCGCAAGAATAAACGCCGAGGCGGGGAACGGATTGGTTCTTACCGATGCGTTTATGGCGACGAAGGAATATCCCGCAGGGCAGGGCGGAAACGATATTGACAACGTTATAGTTGACGCATATCTCAAAGGTGTGTCTATGAGTCGATACGAATGGGAGGACGCCTACAAGGTTCTTTTATCCAGCGCGGAAAATATGCGTACCAAGGAATATATCGAAGGTGGAATGGCGACGGGTAACGCACGTACCGCATCGGGATATCCGTATTCTTGGAGATTTAAGCCTGCGGCGGCTACTATGGGCTTTGCTGCAAATGATAAAGCGATATCGGTTATGGCGCGTGAGCTTGGAACGCAGTCCGAATACGAGAAATATTCAAAGCGCGCGGCGAATTTTCTTAACGTATGGAACGCAGATTGCGAAAGCGAGGGCTTTTTCGGATTTCCGCAAAGACGTGAGGAGGACGGTAGCTTTGATAAGAGCTTCGACGCTCACGGAGGCTACAATTCCCACTTTTACGAGGCAACCGCGTGGGATGCGTCCTATTTTAACTACAACGACGTTCCGCGTCTCGTAGAGGCTATGGGTGGAGCGGAGACCTTTACCAAGCGTCTCGTATGGGCTTGTGAGCATAGCGTCAATTATTACAACGACGACCACGGCAAGGAGGGTTACCTTAACTTTACAAACGAGCCGTCGTTCCATATCCCGTGGCTGTTCTGTACCGACGAGATAAGACGTCCCGACCTCGCCGCAAGGGTTATCGACGGAATAATCAAGAGATTTTCACAGCAGAACGACTACCCAGGAGACGAGGATAACGGAGGAATGTCCTCGTATTACGTATTTCTTATGTCAGGCTTTTTCCCATACGCTACCACGGAGAATTACTATCTCCACGGAACGCGTCTTGAGAAGATCACCTTCCGCTTGAGCAACGGCAGAGAATTTACGGTCACCGGTGAGAACTTAAGGGAGGGAAATATCTACGTTCAAAGCGCTACGTATCAGGGAAAACCGCTTAACGAGTGTAAGCTGACACACGGTCAGATACTTGAGGGCGGCGAGCTTCATTTTGTAATGGGAGATACTCCCTCAAATTGGGCGAGAGGTTGACTTTTTCACCTAACCTGTTGCTATACATAAGAAAACCTATACTTAATCGTTGAAAAAACTATTGTACAAGCCAAAGATAAGAAAGAGTGGTACCGGTTGCGTGACGATGATAAACGACCACCTCTACGAAGGACGGTTCACACCGAGAGTGAACGGAAAACGGATATCCAAAAACATCTACGCCACCACACGAGAGGAATGCGAGGAAAAGCTCGCCGAGCTTATAAAAACGATGAAAGCGGAAATCGCCGAGATGAAAAAGACAGCAAAGAACGCATAACGAAAGAGGGCTGACCGAACAACGGTCAGCCCTCAAAAATTGGGGCGCAGAAAGCAAAGAAAAGGCTTTTACGGTGTTTCAACTTTTTTTGTGTTCATCGTCAGATAAAGCATAACCGTAAATATTGCACTTAACGTACACGAAGCAAGCGCACTGAGCCAAACCCCATTGAGCTCGAGAAAAGGAGGCAAGGAAAACAATGCTCCTATCGGGAAAACAAGCGTACCGAAGAAGGACGTGAGCATAGAACGAGCAGGTCTTTCAAGCGCGGTGAAATAAGACGAGAAGCACATATCCACCCAACCCGTAAGATAAGAAAGTGAAAACAGCTTCATACCAATAATGCTGACCGAGAGCAGCTCGGTATCCTCGGGCTTGACGAACA
>JAZQTY010000137.1:0-5087 GCA_045631025.1 Eubacteriales bacterium | reverse complement strand
CCCTCCTCAAGCAAAACCGCCTTGTCGGAGGAATCCGCAAGAATTACCGCCACGTTTTTCCACTTATCCGCAAGCTCGTGGCAACGCGCCTCGTTTCCCTCAACTATCTTGACGTATATTCCCGATTTGTCCAGAATATCGCAAAGATAGTGCGCTGTGTTTCCGCCCCCGACAACCATAACGTCCTTTACGGACCGGGTGGTATAATTTATCTTCTTGAAAAAGTCCTGCGCGTTTTTCGGAGACGCAATTATCGATATTATGTCCTTGCCCTCAAAGACGAAATCGCCCTTGGCGATAAACGCCTCGTCTCCTCGCTCTACGGTACATATAAGTATATCGCACTTAAGCTTGGTAACGACCTCCTTGACGGACATTCCAACAAGCGTACTGCTCTCGGGGAGTCTGAATTTTACAAGCTCGACCTTACCGCCCGAAAAGGTGTCTATATTTATTGCCGATGGGAAGCGAATAACTCTCGCTATCTCCTGCGCCGTTGCGTATTCGGGATTTATTACCATGGCGAGCCCCAGCTCGTTTTTAAGATACGATGCCTCCGCGCTGTATATGGGATTGTTGACACGGGCGATAGTCTGGCAATGCCCCGATCGCTTGGCTATAAGGCAGCACAAAAGGTTTAGCTCATCAGAGCCCGTAACCGCGATAAGCAGATCGGCGCTGTTGATTCCCGCCTCCTCAAGCACGGTGTGCGTCGCTCCGTTTCCAACGACTCCCATAACGTCGTACTTTGACGAAACTTCGCTCGCGCTCTCCTGATTTACGTCGACTACGGTTATATTATTTCCTTCCTCAAGCAGCTGCGACGCAAGAGTTTCACCGACTCTGCCACAGCCAACGATAATAACGTTCATATAAGCTCCTCCGTAAAATTACGAGTCTTAAAGGCTCTGAATTATCCTTTCCGTCATCTTAATGGATTGCTCTGCAGCAAGCGCGACCATCTGCGGATACTCCATAGTAGCCTCGCCGCTTGCTGAATCGGAAATTGCGCGAACTATAAGACATTCGATGCCGTTTACGTAGCAAACGTGACCTATCGCCGCTCCTTCCATCTCGCACGCTATCGCGCCGAAATTATCAACTATGTAGCGCTTTCTGCCGAAGTTGCTTATAAACTGGTCTCCCGACGCTATAATTCCGCGCTCATTCTTCACTCCAAGCTCGCCCGCAACGTCCGCTGCGATTTTTGCCATATAGTCTGACGTGGGAAGAACTATCTTGTTTATTCCCGAAATAAGTCCCACGGGATCTCCTATCGGCGAGGTGTCCATATCGTGCTGTACCACTCCGTCAGCAATCGCGACGTCAAGTATCGAAAGCCTCTCGGAGAGCGTTCCCGCAACTCCCGTATTTATTATATGAGTAACGCCGAAGCTGATTATCATGGTCTGCGCGCAGATTGCCGCAAACACCTTGCCGATGCCGCACTGTGCGACGACTACGTCCTTGTCCGCTAGCCTTCCGCAAAAGAAATCAACACCGCTGATTTTTACGGCTTCGCAATCTTTAAGCTTTGCCTTAAGCGCGTCTACCTCAACGCTCATAGCGCCGATTACACCTATTTTCATACTCCTATCTCCTCGTATATCTCGAGCAGCCTTTCCTCTGCCTCGGTTTTTCTCTTGTCAAGCTCCGCGAGCCTTACGTAATCGTAACCCGCCTCGCCCGACATTTCCGTATCGATTTTTTCTATTTCCGCTTCAAGCCGTGCAGCCTCGTCACCAAGGCGCTTTAAGCGGTTTTTCTCGCGCCGCTCGTCTGCCGCACGCTGCTTGTTTTGAAGATACTGCTCCTTACCCGCGCTTATCGTGCGCTCCGCCGCCGTGACGGTTCCCGATGAAAGCTCGGCGCGCCTTTGTCTGTCGCGCAAAAGCTCCTCGTAGCCCTCTCCCGCCTTATAAACGTGCATATCCGTCGCGCTAAAGCTCGGAGCGCCCGAAAAATCAAGCATTCTCGTTGCGAGCTTGCCGAGGAAATAGCGGTCGTGAGAAACTGCGATGACCGTTCCGTCAAAGCCGAGTATGGCTTCCTCAAGCGCCTCGCGCGAATCGATGTCAAGGTGGTTGGTCGGCTCGTCAAGCACGAGCAAATTTATATCGGAAAGAATAAGCTTTGAGAGCGTCAGCCTTGCACGCTCGCCGCCGCTCAACTCGCCGACAAGCTTGTAAACGTCCTCACCCGTAAACTTAAATCTCGCAAGAGTGCTTCTTATTTCAAGCTCGGTAAGGGTGGGATAGGTGCTCCAAAGCTCCTCAAGCACCGTTCCCGCCGTATTAAGGTTTTGGTTTTCCTGATCGTAGTATCCGACGTTTACGTTATATCCTATTTCAAGGTGCCCCGACGTCGGGCGCAGCCGCTCAACGAGTATCTTGATAAGCGTTGATTTTCCGCAACCGTTAGGACCTACCAAAAAAAGTCTGTCACCGCGCTTTACGGTAAGAGATATATTTTCAAAAAGCGGACTTGACTGTCTGTAAGCAAAACCGAGAGCGCGAAGCGTCACGACGTCGTTACCGCTTGCGATAGACGAGGAAAAGCCGAATTTTATTCCCTTGGCAATCGCATCGGGGCGCTCGACTCTCTCCATTTTTTCAAGAAGCTTGAGTCTGCTTTCCGCCGCGATTATATTTCTTTCTCTGTTCCACGCGCGCTGCTGCGCGATATACGCCTCTTGCCTTGTGATCTCCTTTTGCTGGTTTTTGTAGTGGCGCTCCAAAATCTCGCGGTCGATGCGCCTCTGCTCCATGCTCTTGGTGTAACCACCCGCGTAAAGCTTTGCCTTGTGATTTTCAATACAAAGCGTCTTGTTCGTTACTCTATCGAGAAAATAACGGTCGTGGGATATAACCATTACGCACTTCTTGTATGTTGAAAGAAAAGCCTCAAGCCACGCGAGCGTCTCAAGATCGAGATGGTTGGTCGGCTCGTCGAGAAGCAGTATATCGGGCTCGCGGCAAAGCTCGCGAGAGAGCGCAAGCCTCGTTCTCTGCCCACCCGAAAAGGTGGAAAACGGACGGCTCATGCTGTCCTTGTCAAAGCCGAGTCCAACGAGAGTCGAGGCACATCTGCCTCTGAATTCAAGTCCGCCGTCTGCAATAAATTTTTCATTGAGCGCGGTATATTCCAAGGCCAACGATTCGTGCGTTCTGCCGCTCGTCTCGCCGCCCGCAAGCACCGCCTCAAGCTCGGAAAGTCTCGACTCCATGGAAAGAAGCTCGGGAAAGGAGCGATACATTATCTCAAGCGCGGTGGCGTCACCGGACTCCCCCGAAAAATCCGCAAAGGCGTCGTCCTGACGGAGTATTCCCACCGTCTTTCCCTTTGATATATAAACGTGTCCCTCGTCAGAGTCAAGCTCGCCGAGAAGCAATTTAAACAAGGTTGATTTTCCACAGCCGTTCGCGCCGATAACGCCAACCCTGTCACCCTCGTCCAAGGCAAATGACACACCCGAAAGTATGGGAGTCGTGCCGAAGGAGAGAGAAAGATTTTCAGTACTTATAGCAATCATATTTTTTCCTTAAAGTCTGATTTTTACTTCAAGCGCAACGCCGAGTATTCTTGCCTCTCCCGACTCGAAATCGTCTGTCGAGAGCTTAATGGGCTCGTAGTCCTCGTTTTCGGGAAGCAGAAATACTGTTTTTCGGTTTCTCGAAAATCTTTTTACGGTCGCGCACTCACCGCCTACTAGGCACGCAACGATATCTCCCTCGTTTGCGTACTGCTGCTTGCGAAACAAGACGAGCGAGCCGTCGACCATTCCGATATTTTTCATGCTGTCTCCGCACACCTTAAGAAAAAAGTATTCGTCAACGTCGTCAATATCGGAGAATTCATATCCGAGAACACTCTCGTTTGTTATGATAGGCGAACCCGCACGAATTTCTCCGATGATAGGCACCATCTTGCGTGAGCGCACCGACGCATATCCCGCAAGCTCGGAATCAGCGCTCTCGGAGCCGAGAAGCGAATCGAGAGTCACACCGAAAAAGTCCGCTATTCTTTTCATCTTGTCCGCCTTGGGAACGGAGCGGCCGTTCTTCCAATCCGTAAACGTGGAAGCGGAGATTCCCGTCGCCTTGGATACGCGGTAAACGGACGTGCCGTGTGCGCGAAGCAATTCGTCAAATCTTGTGTAGCTCATATCTGCCCTCACTTGTATCACCAAATAGTTATGAAATCCGAAATTGTATCAATCATATTATAACTCAATATTATGAATTTGTCAAGCATTACACTACTTTTCTTTTAGGAAAAAGAAAAAGCAGGCAAAAGAAAATGATATATAAAATAAAGTAGAGGGAAATTATTGACAAAAGCGGTTGTGTGTGTTATACTATCCGTGTATGCAAATCTTTACTTCGATATTATTGAAAGGAAATATAATATATCATGCAGGAAAAGTTCGACACAAAATATTCCTTTGTGGACAGCGAGAAGAAAATACTGTCCTTCTGGAAGGAAAACGACTGCTTCAAAAAGCTTAAACAAAAGAATGCCGACGGTCCGAAATACCGTTTTATCGACGGTCCTATAACCGCCAACAACCCCATGGGTATTCACCACGTTTGGGGTAGAACTCTTAAGGATACCTATATCAAATATCACGCAATGAAGGGTTGCGATACGCACTACCGCAACGGCTTTGACTCGCAGGGACTTTGGGTTGAGGTCGAGGTCGAAAAGGAGCTCGGCTTTAAGACCAAGCACGACATCGAGGCTTACGGTCTTGACAAGTTCACCGATAAGTGTATCGAGCGCGTAAAGAAGTTCTCGGGCGTTATTACCGATCAGTCTATTCGTCTCGGTCAGTGGATGGATTGGGATAACTCCTACTACACCTACACGGACGAAAATATTACGGGTATCTGGGCGTTCCTTAAGAAATGTCACGAGGGCGGCTGGATAAAAGAGGTGTACAAGCCTATGCCCTGGTGCTCGCGCTGCGGAACATCTCTCTCCGAGCACGAAATGACGGGCTCTTATAAGGAGATCGAGCACGAGGCTGTATTCTTCAAGCTTCCCTTGCTCGGAACTAACGATTACATTCTCGTATGGACGACCAA
>JAZQTY010000136.1:0-2754 GCA_045631025.1 Eubacteriales bacterium | reverse complement strand
CGACATGGCTACGATCCGACTCCCTGCGCTGTGCTCAAGCTCAAGGGACTCGTATTTGTCCTTGGGGAAATACAGCTCACCGACGTCACTGTCCTGTACGACAGGTCTTCCGCCTGCGAACATATAGATGTCCGTGCTGTCGAAATGATATAACGGCTGACTGTTTATGCTCTGCTCCATTGCGGGAATCTGTTCGGCGTTGCCGTCAAAGGGTAATATTGCGAAGGACAGATTGTATGCTCCCGTCATAAGATTATCCTTTACGCCCCACGCCTTGGGATCGATAACGCCCGCAAGAATCATATCCGTCGAGCGCAGAAGTGAAAGTCCTATAAGCTTGTTGCTTCTGTTTTCGTATTCGTAAAGTCCCTTGGTGAATACCGCAACGCCGTGGCTGTCGCACTTCTTGTATACAAATCCGCTGTTGGGCTGGCTGTAGCAGGTTCTTATATCAAGGTCAACGTCCCTTGAATCGCGTTTTATTACATCGTACACGGAGGAAGCATAGGTAACCGTGTTGTCCACCTCGGTGTTTATTACAGCCCTTGTAAGGTGGTATGTGCTGTTGTTTTCAAGCTTTATATCAACCGACAAAGCTCTTTCGTCCTTGCCCAGCGACAGCACGGCTTCAAGTCTGTTTGTTACCGTTTTGCCCGCTCTTGCTTCTTCGCTTTTGCTCTCGGGGACATCCATTCTGTATGAAAGGCATACCGCACTCTTAAGAGGATTGCAATACAGAATTTCAATATTTTCAAGCACCGCTTTTACGGGCGTATCGTCCTTGAACGGCTCGAAAACGTATGCATCACCGTTGTCGCCTATATCATCAAAGCTTAAAATGTTTCTGTAGTATCTGCCGTTTGATTTATCAAGAAGATTTACCGTTTCCCCGTCAAAGTCAACCCTGATGCAGTCATTTTCAAGCACCTTATCGGAATTCCTTGCGGTATAGTCAAAGCCTGTTTTTACGGTATAGTTCACATATCCGAATGCGGGGATATCCTTTACAAACAGCTGAATTTTATAGTTTACAACATCAACGCTTCCGGGGAGATTCAGCGGGCTGAAGGTTGAGAATACCGCTTTTTCCTTATTGAGAATAACGAACTCTGCCTCTTTGCCGTCGGGAGAGAAAATTCTGAAGTCCTTGTCGGCATCACTTATATTGATGTCAAGCTCGCATTCCATAACGCCGGTATACGGCATCTGACTTGTGTTGATGGCGGTGAGATAATATACTCCGTCGCCGTGTGTATCTCTTTTAATGTGATTGTTTATAAAGCGACCGCCACGAAGCAGAAGCTCCTTGCCTATCTCATTTATTGAGAGGTATCTGTCCTGCATATGCTTCATTACGTTGGAATTTGAGCAACAGCATATGCTGTCGTGGGCGTGGTTGGGAATAAGCTTTTTCCACATAAGGTCAATCATATTTGACGGATATATATCTGCACCCATAAGGCTTATCATCGCATAAAGAGGCTCTACTTTATGCTCAAGAAGATTCTGAGCATCGAAGTTCAGCTTTTTGATATCCGTTCTTGTGGAAAGCGTTCCCGAAAGAATTTCGCCTTCTCTGCCGTATCGAAGCTCCCCCGTTACCGTTTCCACGGCGTACGGCTCGTTAGCCTTTAGTGCATCCTCCATAACGAACTGACGGATTTTTTCACCCTGCAGGCGTTTATTCAGCTCGTCAATAATCGGCAACAAATCGTCCTGCGCTTCAAGATGGTCAACGCCGTTCATAAGAATGAGAAAGGGCGATTCAGTACGCTCGGAGAAAAGCTTTTTCATATTTCCGAGCCGCCATAGGGTTTTGTCAATATCGGGAGAAAGACGCTGTGCATTGTTGTACCAGAACGGCATAAGCGTAGAAACCACACTGCTTCCGTCGGGGGATTGCCATATGAAATTTATATTTTTCTTTGCACCAACCGCTCCCTTTTCCGTCTTTTCAAACAGGGAATATCCTCTGCCGAAAAGGTGGTACTTAATACCAAAGCCCCCGAAAATCTGCGGAAGCTGACTGCAGAGTCCGAACTGGTCGGGAGTATATCCAACCGTAGCGCACTTGCCGAATTTCTCCGCTGTTTTCATTCCGATAAGAAGATTTCTTACGGTAGCCTCACCGCTTGAAAGATAAAAGTCGTTCTGCACATACCACGGACCTACGATGATATTGCCCGACTTTATATATCCCTTAAGCTTTTCCTCGTTTTCGGGATAGACCTCAAGATAATCCTCGAGAACAACGGTCTGTGCATCGAGGTGAAATATGTAATCGGGGTACTGTTCCAATATTGCAAAAAGGTTATTTATAAGATCGCAAAGCCTCATTCGGAACTGCTCGAAGGGTTGGTACCATTCTCTGTCCCAGTGGGTGTGGCTTAAGACGCAGTATACTGTGTTGTCCATATTTCTGATACTCCTTTGATTGGTATATTTCGGGGATAAATGCTCATTTTATATTATAACACCGCAGGATACAAATTTCAACACTTTTACCAAATTTTCTACAGCCTCACCGCGCCAAAAATCATCCATCGTATTGACATTCGGCACACAACGTGCTATAATTGTTAAAAATAAAGCAATCCCTCCAAAAATCTCATATTTTACCGAAAGGAAAAAACGGATATGAACACCACAAACGAAAAATATCAGGCGCTGTTTACCCCCTGGAAAATCGGAAACATTGAAATCAAGAACCGAATCGTAATGTGTCCCATGGGCGGTACATCGCTCTTCGGCTGG
>JAZQTY010000135.1:0-1876 GCA_045631025.1 Eubacteriales bacterium | reverse complement strand
GGCTACTCTGTTGTATTGGTCTCCCATGCCGCCGCGCGGCGGCGCGCCTCTGTTCATGCGTCCCTCTTACGCCATATTCTCGGAGAGCTTTTTGCCGCCGAGTATATGAAAATGAAGATGTTTTACGCTCTGACAGCCGTTCTCGCCGCAGTTTGTGATAACTCGGTAGCCCTCACCAAGTCCAAGCTCTGCCGCAAGCTTCGGAATAACCTCGAAGATCCTTGCGACGTAAGCGCTGTTTTCCGCGTTAATACCGTCCGTCGAGGGAATATGAAGCTTCGGAACGACGAGCACGTGAGTGGGCGCTTGGGGCGCGATGTCAAAAAATGCGTAGCACCAATCGTCCTCGTATACCTTATTTGAGGGGATCTCTCCCGCAATTATTTTACAGAATAAGCAATCCATCTTGATTTTTCCTCCAAATCGTGATAAAATATAACATACAATCAATAAAAATTATACCATAATTTGATATAAAAGTCAAGGAGATACAATGAATTTCACGACATTTGCCCCCTCGGATGCCCTCTGGGCGCGACTTTGCTCAACCGAAAAAACCGTAGTAATGTACGGTATGGGGAACGGAGCGGATAAGATACTTGCAGTTTGCGAGCGCTACGGCGTTACGGTCAGCGACTTTTTCGCGAGCGACGGGTTCGTTCGCGGTCACTCCTTTCACGGCAAGCGAGTGCTGTCCTACTCCGAGATCAAGAAAAAATACGGCGCAGATAATATAATAGTCCTTCTCTCGTTTGCCTCCTCCCTGCCCGACGTACTTGATAACTTCAAGAGGATTGCCGCAGAATGCGAGATGTACGCTCCCGACGTACCCGTTTGCGGCGACGAGCTTTTTACCTACGAATTTGCAAAATCGCGCGCCGATGAGATCAGACGCGCTTACAACCTGCTTGCCGATGACGAGTCACGTCACGTTTTTGAATACACCCTCCTTTACAAGCTGACGGGCAATATCTCTTATCTTTTCGAGGCGGAATCGGACAAGAACGAGGTATATCGCTCCCTTTTGAAAGCCGACGAAATACGCACCTACGCCGATCTAGGCGCATACAACGGAGATACCGTGCGCGAGCTTATGGCGTACGCGCCCGACCTTTCCGAGGTCGTAGCGTTTGAGCCCGACAGACGAAGCTTTCGTAAGCTTTCGGAATTTTGCGACGAGCTGACCTCTCCAAGCGTTGAGAGGATAAACGCCGCTGCGTGGAGTGAGCGCGCCACGCTTACGTTCGGCGACGAGGGAAACCGAAACTCGGGGCTCTTTGCCAAGGGCAAGAGCGTTGAGGTCGCCGCCATATCGCTCGACGAGGTGATGAACGGCCGTGCGGTCGATTACGTAAAGTACGACGTCGAGGGCTGTGAGCGCGAGGCGCTTGATGGAAGCAAAGGCACAATACTTTCATGCAAGCCCCGACTTCTCGTTTCTGCCTACCACCGCAGCGAGGACATATTCGCACTACCCCTGCAGATAGCAAAAATGCGCCCCGATTACAAGCTGTATATGCGCAGATACGCTTACGTTCCTGCATGGGATCTGAATATAATTTGCGTATAATATTGGCAAAAAAGTAATATTTATTAAAAAAGCTCTTGACAAAGAGTCTTTGTTGGTGTATAATATTGTTTGGTTTTTATGCCACCAAAAAATCTCTGGCAATATGCGGAGGGAGGGAAACAGAAAAATGGCAGAAATTAAAGTTAAGGAAGGCGAGTCTCTTGACAGTGCCCTTCGTCGCTTTAAGCGTGCAATGGCTCGTTCCGGCGTCCTTACCGAGCTTCGCAAGAGAGAACACTATGAGAAGCCCAGCGTAAAGCGCAAGAAGAAGTCTGAAGCTGCTCGCAAGAGAAAGTACAAATAATT
>JAZQTY010000134.1:0-1661 GCA_045631025.1 Eubacteriales bacterium | reverse complement strand
AAGGTCCTCAAGCTCGATATCGTCGGTAGCCGCAACTATCTCTGTGCGTCTTTCGTCCGAATACTTGCGCTTAATCTCGTTCATCTCGTCCTTGATTATCTGCATTATCTTTGCGGGATCTGCAAGAATTCCCTCAAGCTCAAGAATTATAGCGTGAAGTCTTGCAAGCTCGTCCTCTATCTTATCTCTTTCCATACCCGTAAGCTTGCCGAGCGTCATTTCAACGATAGCCTGCGCCTGCGCCTCGGAAAGCTGACGGACGTTTCCAAGCTCGTTCTCGTAGCCGTCCTTGTAGGTAACGGTGAAGAACTCTGCCATAAGTCTCTGCTTTGCCTCGGGAATGGACATAGACGTCTTCATGATCTCGATAATTCTGTCGATATTGTCTATCGCTATGTGGTAGCCCTCGTAAATATGCGCTCTTGCCTTTGCCTTTTCAAGCTCGAACTGGGTTCTGCGGTAAATTACCGACTTCTGGTGGTCGATATAGTGGTCAAGTATCTGCGGCAGCGAGAGCACCTTCGGCTCGTTGTTTACGAGCGCGAGCATATTTATAGCGCAGGTATCCTGAAGCTGTGAGTATTTGTAGAGCTGATTAAGTATTACCTGTCCGTTCGCATCTCTGCGGTACTCGATAACGATACGCATACCGTCTCTGCCCGACTCGTCGCGCATCTCGGTAATACCCTCTATTCTCTTTTCAGTTGCGAGGCTTGCAATAGACTCGCAAAGTAAGCTCTTATTTACGCCGTAGGGTATTTCAGTTACGATGATGCGATGCTTATCCTCCTCTATCGTAGCCTTTGCTCTTACCATTACGCGTCCGCGGCCTGTGGTATAAGCCTGAACTATTCCGTTTACTCCGTAAATAGTCGCGCTCGTGGGAAAATCGGGACCCTTTACGTAGTCCATAAGGTCGTATACGTCGCACTCGGGGTTCTCCATACGGTAAATGGTCGCGTCAATTACTTCTCCGAGGTTGTGAGGAGGAATATTGGTCGCCATACCTACGGCAATACCCACAGCTCCGTTTACAAGCAGGTTCGGGAAGCGCGCGGGAAGCACCTTTGGCTCACGAAGTCTGTTATCGAAGTTGGGTACAAAATCAACAACCTCCTTCTCAAGGTCCTTCATAAGCTCGTCGGATATCTTCGCCATTCTCGCCTCGGTATAACGGTAAGCAGCCGCGCTGTCTCCATCTATCGAACCGAAGTTTCCGTGTCCCTCAACGAGCGGATAGCGGTAGGAGAAGTCCTGCGCCATTCTTACCATAGTTCCGTAAACTGCGCTGTCTCCGTGAGGATGGTATCTACCGAGCACGTTACCTACGGTCGTTGCCGATTTACGGAAAGGCTTATCGCTCGTAAGGTGATCCTCGTACATCGCGTACATTATTCTTCTTTGACCGGGCTTCATTCCGTCCTTTACGTCGGGAAGCGCACGGGCAGCAATAACGGACATCGAATATTCTATGAAGGATTTTTTGACCTCCTTCTCCATATCAACGTCTATTATTTTTTGGTCTTTGAATTCAATATTTTCATTTTCCAATGCAGTATCCAACCTTTCTTTGCGGAACAAAATTTCTTTCAACAGGAATTACAATGCTTTTCCACATAAAAATTTTTCCGCTTTTTCTGTAAATTTGTAGCTTTTTAAGG
>JAZQTY010000133.1:0-14574 GCA_045631025.1 Eubacteriales bacterium | reverse complement strand
GCCTTCTTGCCCTTGATCTCGATGACCTTAAGCTCAACGTCGGTTCCCTTGATAGTGTCAAGAGCAACCTCCTTGGGAACTCCGGTCTGGGATGCGGGAACAAATACACGGTTTGCGTCAACAAGAACAGCAACGCCGCCCTTAACGACCTCAACTACCTTACCGGAAAGAACCTCTCCGTTCTCAGCTGCGTCAACGATCTTCAGCCAATTCTTGTCAGAATCAACACGCTTCTTGGAAAGCTCTGCGAAGCCCTCGATATCGCTGACACGGATAACGAACGCCTCGATCTGGTCGCCGGGCTTGTATGCTTCGGTGAGCTTAACAGACGTATCGTCGGTGATCTGCTCAGCCTTGATGAAGCCGGTAACCTGTGCGCCGAGGTCGAGATAAAGCTCTGCATCGGTAACAGACGTTACGGTTCCGGTTACGGTGTCTCCTGTATTTAAAGTTTTGATTTCTGTCGCATCAAACAGTTCTGCAAAATTTTCATTCATTTCGCTCATGGTTTTATATACCTCCTGAATTACGCCTGACGGGGTTGATGCACCCGCGGCTATGCCCACTTTCGTGTGAGCTGACGTTATTAAATTGCAAACCGCGAGCTCCTCCGGATTTTCTATCCAAAAGGTACGCGGACAATTTTCTTTACAAATGGAATACAGCTTCGCCGTATTCGAGCTTTCCCTGCCGCCTATGACTATCATTACGTCACATTCTGCGGACAGACGAGCAGCTTCGGTCTGCCTTAATTCCGTAACACTACATATTGTATCAAAAATTAAGGCATTTGTATATAGTTTTTTTGAAATTTCTTGAGTTTTTTTCCATTCAGCCAAATTTTGCGTCGTTTGAGCCGCTAAAATTGGTGTTTTTTGCAATAAATCTTTACCCTTTTCCGTTTTTGATAGCTCCTCCAGCTCGTCAGCGGACGAAATTACGTCCTTTCCATAATCAAAATAGCTCATAATTCCCACGGCCTCCGGGTGCGTTGCCGTACCGAGCAAAAGAAAATGCTTGTCGCAAGAGGAATTGCTTTCCGCTATTTTGTGTATTTTTTTGACGAACGGGCAGGTGCAGTCGCAATACTTAAAATAAGGATTTTTTTCGGAGCACTCCCGAAGCGTATTTTCATCCTGCTTTGGAATTCCGTGAGCGCGGACGAAAACGGTTACGGGCGCGCTCTGCGTTGCTTCATCGGCAAGGGCTCTTATTGACGAAATATCCGTCACCCTGACTCCCGCCCTATAAAGCTGCGCGTTATAGGTCTCATTGTGAATAAGCGTACCGAGCGTATATATTCTCTCGCCCGCCGACTTATTTTCAAGTCGCTTTTCAAGCTCGTCGGTTGCTCTTTTGACACCAAAGCAAAAGCCTGCGTTTTCGGCAATAACTATTCTCATTTTGCCGACTTCCGATTCTTTTTATATTCCTTTGGATCAAAGCCCTCTCCGAGCGTACATACGCGATCGAAAATCTCATCGGTCATTCTTGCGTAAACTCCGGACTCGTCCTTGTTATAATCAAACTCCTCAAACGGTATGGCGTCTCCGATTATAACGTAGGTTCTGCCAAAGAGCTTCATCTTATTGTTTTTACGCCAAATGTACACGGGAACGACCGGCGCGCCGACTCTTGCCGTAATAAGCGCGGCTCCGTTTTTGGTCTTCGTATCGCGGGGATCAACTCCGACGTATCTGTGCCCCTGCGGAAAAATACCGAGGCAGCAGCCGCTTGACACGATATTAACCGCGTGCTTTACGGCACCGACGTCGCTACCGCCTCTGTCAACGGGAAACGCGCCGAGGCTTCTTATAAGCGGAGCGAGAAGCGGAATCTTAAAAAGCTCCTTCTTCGCCATAAAATGCACCTGATGCTGTCTGAACGCGAGGCAAACCACAATGGGGTCGACTGCCGACACGTGATTTGCGCAAACCACGTATCCACCGTACGACGGCTCCTTTTCGCGGTTTACGACTCTCATATTAAAGAACGCTCTGAAAATCCAGCCTATGGTTGAATAGGCAAATCTAAAAAACTTACTTCCGCGAGGGTCCTTCTTCTTAAATTCCTTTTTTCCGTTACTCAATTGGTCTTATGACCTCACTTCCTTACGTTCTTATATCTCACAGCCTGACCTGCGAACGAGCTCTATAACTGCCTCGACGCTTTGTTCAAACGTCATATCGGAGTTATCCATGAGCACCGCGTCAGCCGCAGCAGCCGTGGGAGCTACGTCGCGCGTGCTGTCTCGCTCGTCTCTCTGGCGCATATCGTTAAGCACGTCCTCGTAGGTGACCGTCTGTCCCCTTTCAAGAAGCTCCTTATAGCGTCTTTGCGCACGGCACTCCTCGTTAGCCGTAAGGAAAATCTTTACCTCGGCATCGGGAAGAATAACCGTTCCGATATCTCTGCCGTCCATAATAACGCTGTTCTTTTTTGCGATGTCTCTTTGCGTATCAAGCAAAAACGCTCTTACGGCAGGAATTGCGGATACCTTTGACGCATACGTAGACATTTCGGGAGTACGAATGCGCTCGCCCGTATCCTCACCGTTAAGATATACGTGCTGCTTTCCGTCAACGTACTTTATTTCAAGTGAAATGTCGGGTAGGCAGGAAATAACCCCCTCTTTATCGTCAGCGGATATTCCCTTTGACTTAACGTAAAGTCCTACGGTTCTGTAAAGCGCGCCCGTGTCAACGTAAACGATGCCGAGCTTTGCGGCAACTGCTCTTGCAACCGTGCTTTTTCCCGCTCCGCCGGGACCATCAATAGCAATTTTTATCATGGTAAATCTCCTCGTATTTTCGTATTTTAATCTCCCCACGCGGCAGACTGACCTGCTAAAGCGCCGGTAGAAAAGGCTATTTGCAAATTATATCCGCCGGTGTACGCATCGACGTCTATGACCTCGCCTGCGAAGTAAAGCCCCTCGCATATTTTGGATTCCATATTCTTGGGATTTATCTCCCTTGTATCGATACCGCCCTTCGTAACTATCGCCTCGGCAATAGGACGAAAGCCGTCTATCCTTATGCGCAGAGCGCGAATAACCGCGCAGAGCGCCGCTCTTTCCTCACGCGTAACGGAATTGACCTTTTTGCGTGCGTCAATACCTGAAAGCCCAATAACGACGGGAATCAGCTTCGCGGGGAGAAGATCTCCGAGCGCATTCGCAAAATCCTTGTTTGCGTACTTTGAGAAATCGGAAAGCACTCTCGCGTCAAGCGTTTTCTCGTCAAGCGCGGGCTTGAGATTTATATGCGCCTCGTATTTCCCCGCCGACATATCCGAAAGGTGCGCCGACGCTGAAAGTATCATAGGTCCCGTCATTCCGAAATGGGTAAACATCATCTCTCCGAAATCCTCGTAGACCGTTTTTCCACTCGCCGTATCGGTAACGGTCAAGGAAACGTTTTTAAGGGATAGCCCTTGGAGAGAGGGGCATATCTTACTTTTGGACGTAAGGGGTACGAGTGACGGTATAAGCGGAGTTACGGTATGCCCGACGGCGTTTGCCAGACGGTATCCGTCACCGTCCGAGCCCGTTCCCGGATAAGAGCGACCGCCCGTCGCGACTATCACCGCGTCAGCCTCGATAAATTTATCCGAGACCTTACAGCCCGTGACCTTGCCGAACGCCGTGCATATCTCCGACGCTCTGCCGCTAACGACCTTGACTCCGAGTAAGCGAACTTTTTTGACGAGCGCGTTTACTATATCGTCAGCCTTGTCCGAGACGGGAAAAACGCGCCTGCCGCGCTCGACCTTAAGCGGCACGCCTGCCTCCTCGAAAAAGGCTTGGGTGTCGTCGGTTGAAAAGCAATTAAGTGCACTGTATAAAAATCTGGGATTTGTGGGAACGTGGTTAAGAAACTCCCGCGAGTCGCAGGCGTTCGTAACGTTACACCTTCCCTTGCCCGTAATGCGGAGCTTTTTGCCGCATCTGTCGTTTCTCTCAACGAGCGTAACGTCAGCGCCAAGCTCTGCGGCTCTTATTGCCGCCATCATGCCTGCCGCTCCGCCGCCTATAACGGCAACGCGACGGGCGCCGTCAGATATATCTCTCATACTCATCCCTGATTTTTGTCGTAAACGTCGTATTCGTCCCAGATCTCCTCAAGCTTGCGAAGACGCTCGGTAAGCTCGTCCTGCTTTGCGCGGGAGACCGCAACGATTATAGCGTTTATAATACTTAACGGAGCGACCAAAGAGTCTACGAAGGACGCCATATCGCTTCGCGCCAAAAGCACTTGGCTTGCGCCTTGAGCGATAGGCGACATCGAGCTGTCGGTTATCGCTATAACGCTTGCTCCGCGATGCTTGGCGTAATCTACCGCGTTAATTATCTTCTTTGAATATCTGGGAAAGCTTATCGCTATTATAACGTCGTCCTCGCCAATGTTGAGTATCTGCTCAAACATCTCACTGCCCGACGTAGGCTCAAGTATCTTGACCTCGTCGAATATCTGCCCGAGGCTGTGTCCGAGAAAGCTTGCAAGTGCAGAAGAAGAACGAACTCCCACCACGTATATGCGCCTTGCATTTACTATTTCCTCAACTGCGCTTTCAAACGCAACTCTGTCTATTTCCTCAAGCGTATGGCGTATTTTGTCTGAATCGGCAAGCAGTACCTTTGTAAGCACGTCACCGTCACCGATAATGTTGTTGGTGACCTCAATTCTTTGGAACGAGGTGAGCTTTGTGCGAACGATCTCCTGAAGCGAGTGCTGAAACTCGGGATAACCGTCAAAACCAAGCTCAATAGCAAAGCGCACCACCGTTGATTCGGACACGTTCACTATTGCTCCGAGCTTTGCCGCCGTCATGTACGCAGCCTTGTCGTAATTATCAAGTATATATACGGAAATCAGCTTTTGTCCCTTCGAAAAGGTGGGCATTCTTTCCTTTATTTCCTTAAGTAAATTTCGTTTCATTCGTTACTCCTCAAAAGACCGTAAATATGCAAGCCCGTACTGACCGCAAATATACATTTTATATTATACCTTTTTCGCACGAAAAAGTCAATGGTTTTTGCGTTTTTATTTGCGCAAAACCGTTCGCTGTATCAAAAATCGGTCTTTGCCAAGGCTTTTATGCGGCATTTTGCTTCTGTGCCCCAAAATAGCAACGTTTTTTTACAATTTTAACAATCTTTCGGAAATCCGTAATATACACTTGACAATAGTTCGGAAATCATATATAATATACCTGCAAAGGAAATTTTATGAAAGGAGAAATTATGACGCAATCCCTTACGGCAGAGCAAAGAAAATTCATACAACGCTATCTTGAGGAATACGGCACGAGTCGCAAGCTTCTCCGTCTTGAAAGCTATGAAAATCAGTTTTTTGGCGGTGCGCCGTATTCCGAGCCCGATATTGACATATTAAGCGAAGCTCCTTTTGCGCGTGCAAAAATGTACGGGGTTCGTCATTTCATTTTGTCAATAAAAAACGGCGACGAGAAGCTTTTTCTCTATTACCGCTACGTAAAGGGCGAGCCGATGGAGCGATGTGCGGAGCTTTTGGGAATTTCGCCGCGCAGCGTTTACCGCTTGCAGACGAGAGCGCTTACGACGGCGTACAATCTTCTTTCGTCGACGCAATAACGCAATAAAAAAGCGGCAGTCCGCGCTCAACGACAGCACGAACCGCCACTTATCTTTTACGTTATAAATTTACGGGATATTTAAAATCGTGTTCCTTTGAGTTCAGCGCGTCGAGATATTTTCTCGCCTCGTTCTTCGCCGCATCAAGACTCAACTCTCGAAAGTTTCCGCATTCCTTTTGCGAAGCGCCGAACATCTCGCCGTCGTGCAAAATCACTTTTTCAAGAGTTTCCTTTATGACGCCGAGCACCTCGTCGGGCATTCTGTCTCGCACGAGAAGATAAAATCCCGTACGGCAGCCCATAGGTCCAAAATAAATAACGTCCTTACCCATCTCGGAGTTTCTGACGTAGGTCGCGAACATATGCTCGAGGGAATGCATCGTAAGATTATCCATGTAGTCACCCGCGTTTGGTTTTCTCGTGCGCAGGTCGTAGGTGGTTATATCCCCGTCAATTCTCGAAACGTATACGTCTATTTCAATATAATCGTGATCAACAGTAAAGCTCTGTATTCTCTGCATAATAGCACCGCCTTTCATACGGCTATTATAATACCTATCTTCCCTTTTGTCAACCTTTTTTCGGAGAATTGAATACCGACTCCGTTTTTTGTCAATACTGCTTTTACTTGGATTTGAAAAAAGGAGTTTGAAAAATGAAGCTGTTTACAAAAGAAGGCAAGGGCATTGAGGCACTGAAAGGAACCGTAACCGAGCAAAATCTCAACACGGCGTTATCGGGCGAGTCACGCGCACATCTCAAATATAAATGGTACGCGAAAAAGGCTCGAGACCAAGGACTCGTTGAGATTTCCGAGATCTTTGAGGAGACCTCGCGAAACGAAAGTGAGCACGCCGAAATATGGTTCAGATATCTTGCAGGAGACAATGACACACAGGGCAACATTGAGGACGCAATCAAGGGAGAGCACCACGAATGGGAAAGCATGTACCGACAGTTTGCAGAGGACGCCAAGCGCGAGGGATTTCTTTATCTTTCAGGACTTTTTGAGAGAGTTGCGTCAATCGAAAAGGCGCACGAGGAGCGTTATCAAAAATACGCGGACGCTCTTGAAAATAAAGCTCTGCTGACGTCCGATTCCGATAACACCAAGTGGATATGTCTCAACTGCGGCTATATCCTTACTGCCAAGGAGCCGCCTCAAGAGTGCCCCGTTTGCCAAGAGGAACGCGGATATTTTAAGAAGATGTAATTTATATTTTTTATCAAAAAAGCCTTCCCGTATGGGAAGGCTTTTTTCAAGGACGAAAATCTTAAAGCATATATAAAATTTAATTTATGGTTCCGTCCTCAAGCGTAAACATCTTTTTCACCCTTGCGGCAAGCGCGGGATATAGCGAAAGGTCCGGCGAGGCTGAAAGCAACGCCTTACTCTCGTCAAAGGCAATCTTCAAAAGCTCTGCGTCGTCGCAAAGCTCTGCAAGGCGGAATTTGACGCCGCCGCTTTGGCGGACAGTGTCGTCCCCACTCCCCTTTAAAAAGTCTCCGGGACCGCGCATCAAAAGATCCTTTTCCGCAATATCAAAGCCGTCGTAAGAGGCCTTCATGGTCATAAGCCTTTCCTTTGCCCTGCCCTCCGTGCTTGCGGCTTCGGATACGAGAACGCAATACGACTTCCTCTGCCCTCTGCCGACGCGGCCACGAAGCTGATGAAGCTGTGAGAGCCCGAATCTCTCAGCGTTTTCTACTATCATAAGGCTCGCCGCAGGCACGTTCACTCCAACCTCTATGACCGTAGTCGATACGAGTATCTGTATCTTACCTGCCGCGAATTCTCCCATTATCGCGTCCTTTTCCTTGCCCTTCATTTTTCCGTGCAGGAACGCCACGCGGTACTGTGGGAACACCTCCTCAAGATTGGCAGCGTAGCTTACTGCCGATTTAAGCGGCAGTGACGTTCTTACCGCGCCGTCAGCGTCAATCTCATCCATAAGCAGATCGGCCTCGTCCTCGAGTCTGTCCTCAACGGCAGGACACACGACGTAGACCTGTCCCCCCAATTCAACCTGCTTTGCAATAAATCCGTTAAGCCTTACCCGATAGCTTTCGTCAACCACGTAGGTATCAACTCTCTGTCTTCCCTTGGGCATCTCGTCAATTCTCGATACGTCGAGATTTCCGTACATAGCAAGAGCGAGCGAACGAGGAATAGGCGTCGCGCTCATAACGAGCATGTGCGAGAGCTTATTTTTCTCTGCAAGGATTGCCCGCTGTCCGACACCGAATCGGTGCTGCTCATCCGCGACCACAAGGCCTGCTCGAGCAAACTCGACCTCGTCGGAAATAAGCGCCTGCGTGCCTATGAGAACGTCACTCTCGCCAAGTGCGATTCGCTCTCTGATCTTTTTCTTTTGCGCCGCAGTCAGAGAGCCGACGAGCAATTCACAGCGCACGCCGAGCTTACCGAGAAGCTCACTCAAATCGTAAAAATGCTGTGTTGCAAGTATCTCGGTAGGCGCCATAAGCGCCGCCTGCCTACCGCTTTTAACCGCCATATATATCGCTGCGGCGGCGACTACGGTCTTTCCGCAGCCGACGTCACCGACGACCATTCGGTTCATGGCAACCTCTTTTGACATATCCGCGCCGATTTCGGAAATTGCTCTCTTTTGCGCTCCCGTAAGCTCATACGGAAGAAGTGCGAGCAACTCCGAGATATCCGTGTTACCGCACGGAATCGCCGTTTGCTTTTTCGTGCCCTTACCGCCCGACATACTGACTCCGAGCGCAAAGTACAAAAGCTCGTCAAAAATAAGCCTCTTTTTCGCCTTTGCAAGCGCCGCAAAGCTTTCGGGGGCGTGTATCTGTCGCCTTGCGTACGACTCCACGCAAAGCGAATGCCTCATTCTTATTTCATCGGGTAACGGATCCTCATCAGCCTCGGCATACGAGGCTATGGCAAGTGCTGCCTTCATATCCTTGCTTATCTGCTTGCCCGTCAGCCCCTCCGTAAGAGGATATACCGGAACGAGCGGCGGAAGCACGCTATCCTCGCTGTAAAGCTCGTAAGCGGGAGACGACATCGTGTATCCGTTTTTAGTTCTTCCAACCTTACCGTAAAATCTGAATTCTGCACCTATCGGAAAGGCGGTTTTTAAAAAGTCTTGATTGAAATAGGTGATCTCGCACGAGCCGCTTTCGTCGTAAGCGCGAAACTTCAAAAGGCTCATTCGTTTTTTAAGCCTTGCAACCTTCGGTTGAGTAGCGACCGTAAGCAAAACGGAGGCCTTGGAATCCTCGGAGGTATCGGCAAGAAGGCGCACATCCCCCCTGTTTTCGTATCCTCGCGGATAGTGCTCTATAAGCTCGCCTACCGTGCGTATTCCGATTTTAGCGTATGCCGCCGCGCGCACCGCACCCACGCCATACAGCTTTTTTACGTCAATATCAAGCTCGGACATTTTTCCCTCCGTTCAAAAATTAAGTCTTTCTATCTTCAATTATACTCCCACTCCCACCGTATGTCAAGCATCAATCGTCAACATCACCAAAAATAGCGCTTAAATAACAAAAAAATCAACAAAGCATTATTTTAGATATTGACAACTCGTACGATTTGAGTTATAATATTATGCGAATAACTGTTTTTTGGAGGTTTATACCAATTATGAAAAAAATCTTGGCTATTGTTTTGGTTGCCGTCATGGCTTTGAGCATAACCGCGTGCTCCGGCTCGGACGCTCAAATCGATATTAACGCTGCAGCAGGCGCCGGCGCAGGTCAGACCAATCTCGTATATGAGGATTTCATTTACGCCGTAAACGAATTCGGCGATTACGAGATCACCGGATATACTTATACGGGCGCCGTTGATAAGGCAGTCGTAATCCCCAGTACCATCGGTGGCAGACCCGTAACGGGAATCGGCGTTGCTGCATTCAAATCCGTAACCACCATGACGTCTCTCACTCTCCCCGCTTCTCTTGAATACATATCCTCGTCCGCGTTCTACGGATGCGATATACTCAAGAGCGTAGAGATCCCCGCTACTGTAACCACTATCGGCGATAACGCTTTCTGGGGTTGCACCATGCTTGAGACGGTTACCGTTGCTGACGGCGCGGCTCTCGAGGCGATCGGAAGCAACGCATTCTACGGCTGTACGGCACTTAAGAGCGTCGCTCTTTCCGCAAAGCTTACCTCCGTATCCCCCGCAACCTTCTTCGGCTGCATCGAGCTTACCGCTATTACGATTCCCGCATCGGTAACTACCGTTGAGAACAATGCGTTCTACGGTTGCACGAAGCTTGAGACCGTTACCTTTGCAGAGGGCTCCGCACTCAAGTCCATTGCCGTCAGCGCGTTTTCAGGTTGCTCTGCTCTCAAGAGCATAGCGCTTCCCGATTCGCTTGAGGTTATCGGCGAAAACGCTTTTGTCGGTTGCACTACATTTACCGAAATCGTTATACCCAAGTCCGTTACCAGAATCGGAACGGGTGCATTTGGAAACTGCTCCGGACTTCAGAAGGTTACCTTCCTTAACGACAATACCGCAATCGGAAACACCGAAGCTGTTAATCCCGACGCGCGTCTGTTCGTAAACTGCCCTGCTTTGACCTTGGTTGCTTCCGCAGGCTCCAACGCCGCAAAGTACGCGCAGATCACGGGTATTCCCTGTGAAGCACCCGCCGCTTCAAACTGATTATATTCCAATCATATAAAATAACGCAAAAAGCAGCCGTTGCCGTGCAAAACAGCAACGGCTGCTTTTTTGAATAATTCGATAAATAAATTCACCAAAAAATGTAAACTATTATATTACCGATACTTAAAAACCCCTCGTTTTGCCCCTAAAAATTCCGTGACGAATACAAAGTTTCAAAAAATCGTTGACAACTCAACAAAAATATGGTATTATATAATTGTATAATAATGCAAAGGAGGTAAATATAGGTGGAGCAGGATAGACTTGATGAATTTTCTGCACTGATGGCGAACGCATCTAAAAGTATTACGAAGTTAAAAAACAAATATATGTCGAGCTATGGACTCACCAGCACCCATACGATGTGTATTCGAAAGCTTTATTCTGCCCCTAACGGTCTCACGAGAACGCAAATATCCCAAAAATGCGAGCTTGATAAATCTCAAATATCAAGAATCATAACCGAGCTTTCGGAAAAAGGCTACGTTTGGGAAGGCCCTGCGCGTTCAAATTACAAAAAAAGAGTAATGCTCACCGACGACGGAAAGCGCATCGCTGCTGAAATTAACAGCATCGCGCTGAATATAAATAAAAACGTCAGCGGTCAAATTTCAAAAGAAGATATAACTACGTTTTATAGAGTGTTCGGAGAAATATGTGAAAATCTAAAAAGCTCCGAGGACCAATGCTGATCCCCCATACTGTTTTTACAGAGAAAGGAATTTATTATGGCAAAAAATAACGACGGCAAAAAGCAAGTAAAGGCTATAACCTCTCCCAAAACTCCCAGAAAATACGAGAGAGTTATGGACGCCTACGACCTCTGTCGCATTCTCGCAAAGCACGGTGACAGAACCGCGTTTACCTACTACAACAAAAGCAAGCAGCTTTACAGCATATCCTACGTAAGATTCTATAACAGAATAGTAAGAACGGCCGCAGGTCTTACGAAATACGGTCTTGCAGGTAAAAAGGTCGCCATAATCGGAGAGACCTCCGTTGCATGGCTCGCAACCTACCTCGCGGTGCTCGTCACGGGCGGCGTTGCTATTCCCATGGACAAGGAGCTTGAAATAAGCTCAATCATAGGACTTCTCAACAGCGTTGATGCAGACGCAATAGTTTACTCCGATCATTTCAACGGAAAGTTTACCGATGAGATCAAGGAAACCTCATGCATAGGCACGTTTATTCCCGTTGACCCCACCGAGGAAGAGCTTTCGCATCCCAAGACGGTTGCTTACAGAAAGCTTCGCGCGGACGGAAAGGCAGACGTTGACGCAGGCAGATTCAGCCTCTCTCCCGTAGCGGACAGAGAAAAAATGGCTGAAATGCTCTTCACCTCCGGAACCACCGGAACGAGCAAGTGCGTAATGCTTTCTCAAAAAAATATTTTCTCGGTCGTATCCTCGGCGTGCGAGACGGTTGACTTTTGTCCGGACGACGTCGTCGTTTCCGTACTGCCCGTTCACCACACCTACGAGCTTGCAGTTATGCTCGCAGAGCTTGACTACGGCGTGCAGATATGCATAAACGATTCCTTGACAAAGGTGCTCAAGAACTTCCAGCTCTTCAAGCTCACGGGTCTCGTTCTCGTTCCCCTTTTCGTATACACGATGTATAAGAGAATTTGGGCAGAAGCAAAGAAAACGGGCCAGGAAAACAAGTTGAAGCTCGGAATCAACTCCTCACGCGCCCTCCGAAGAATGGGAATTGACAAGCGCGAGGCGCTGTTCGGAGAGGTTACCAAGGCGTTTGGCGGCAGACTTAAGAAGATAATCTGCGGCGGCGCGGCGCTCAATCCCAGAATGATAGAATTTTTCGACGATATCGGCATCTCGGTATACGAGGGCTTCGGAATTACCGAATGCGCTCCCCTTACCTTCGTTACTCCCTACTACGCGCGTAAGATAGGCTCGGTAGGTCCGGCAGTTCCCTGCTGTCAGGGACGTATAGACGGAGCGGGCATCGGAGCTCACGGCTATATTGAGGGCGAAATACAGATCAAGGGCGACAACGTAATGCTCGGATACTATAACAATCCCGAGGCAACCGAGGCTGCCTTCACCGAGGATGGCTGGTTCCGCACGGGAGATATGGGATATATGGACGACGATGGATATTTCTACGTCACGGGACGTCTTAAATCCGTTATCGTGCTTGAAAACGGCAAAAACATTTTCCCGGAGGAAATAGAGGAATATCTTTCCGATATAGAGTACGTCGCAGAATCCGTGGTCGTGGGCAGACAAAGCGGCTCGACCGTAAATCTCGTAGCCATAGTTTATCCCGATCTTACCAAATTCTCGCGTGACGCCACGGCAAACGAGATCTACGCCATAGTGGAAAAGGCTATCCATCAGCTCAACCACAAGCTTCCCTCGCACAAGCAAATAAAGAAAATCGAAATCCGTGAAAAGGAATTTGAAAAGACAACGTCTAAAAAAATCAAACGCCATCTTGTAAAATAAGCATGACTAAAAGATTGAAAGATTGAAAGATTGAAAGATTGAAAGGAATAAACTAAATGCGTGAATATGTAATTTTTTCAGACTCCGGCACGGATATTTCCCCCGTAAAGGCAAAAGAGCTTGGAGTCGAGATCGTCGACCTTTTGGTCATAATGAACGAGGAAACGAAATTCAACCGCGAGGTTGACCCCAAGGAGTTTTACGCCTACCTTCGCAACAAGGGAATGGCAACCACCTCTGCCGTAAATTTAGAGGGCTTTACAGAGGCGATGGAGCCCGTGGTAAAAGAAGGTAAGGATATTCTCTATCTCGGATTTTCTTCAGGTCTTTCCACAACGTACAACGCAGGAAAGCTTGCCGCAGAGGAGCTTTCCGAAAAGTATCCCGAAGCAAAAATATATACGGTCGATACACTTTGCGCTTCTCTCGGTCAGGGCTTGCTCGTATATCTTGCAACCAAGAAAAAGGCAGAGGGCGCAACCATCGAGGAGCTTCGCGACTATATTGAGTCTATAAAGCTCAATCTTTGCCATTGGTTCACCGTTGACGACCTTATGTTCTTAAAGCGCGGCGGCAGAGTCGGCGCGGCTTCCGCTGCCGTAGGCACCGTTCTCGGAATCAAGCCCGTTATGCACGTTGATAACGAGGGACATCTTATCAAGCGCGGCACCGCGCGCGGAAGAAAGAACTCCCTTGACTCGCTCTTTGATAAAATGAAGGCGTCCGTAACGGACACCTCGGTTATGTGGATCTGCCACGGCGACTGCATCGAGGACGCGGAGTATTTAGCTGCAAGAGCAAAGGAAGAGCTTGGAGTAAAGGAAGTATTTATAGACTACACGGGTGTCGTTATCGGCTGCCATTCAGGCCCCGGTACGCTCGCTATCTTCTATCTTGGAACAGAGAGGTAAACATATGAAGCTTGACGGACCATCACTGTACGCCCTGTTTATATCGGCTGCAAACGCGCTTGATAACAACAAAACGGCAATAAATAATATGAACGTATTTCCCGTCCCGGACGGCGATACGGGTATCAATATGTCACTCACGCTCGACGCCGTAAGAAAGCTCGACGACGATTTCGCGCAGAAGAATGTATCAGATCTGTCTAAAAAGATCGCTTCGCTCATTCTACGCGCCGCAAGAGGAAACTCCGGAGCAATTCTCTCCCTTTTCTTCCGCGGTATGTCCAAGGCATTCGCAAACTGCGAGGAGGCTGATACTTCCGACGTGGCAAGAGCCTTCAAGAAGGGCACGGAGGAAGCTTACAGAGCAGTTATGAACCCCACCGAGGGAACTATACTTACCGTAATGCGCCGTTGCTCGGAGGAGGCTGAAAAAGCAGTTGCAGAGGGCAGATTTGCAAGCGACGATGTTCGCGGACTGTTTGCTTATATAGTTGACATAGGCGAGGACGCGCTCTCTCACACCCCCGATCAGCTCCCCATTCTTAAGGAGGTAAACGTCGTTGACGCAGGCGGCTACGGCTTTATGACCGCCCTCAACGGAATGCTCTCCGCGCTCAATAACGCTCCCGTAGAAAGAATAGACGACGCCGACGAGGTCGCAGAAGCAGACTTCTCAAGCTTTGATACGGAGTCCATTACCTTCCCTTACTGCACCGAGTGTATCGTTGAAAAATACGAGCAATTCGTAGGAGAAGGACACGCAGAGGCTTTCCACAAGCTCGTGGGCAAGATCGGCGACAGCGTGGTTTTCGTTGAGGACGAAACCATAATTAAGGTTCACGTTCATACCGACCGCCCCGGCAAGGTTCTTGAAAAGGCTTGCGAGTTCGGTATGCTTGCAACCGTAAAG
>JAZQTY010000132.1:0-2481 GCA_045631025.1 Eubacteriales bacterium | reverse complement strand
CCCTTATCAAGGCGCTTTTGGGACTTGTAGCGCCCACGGGCGGTGAGATAATAAAGGAAGGTATAGAGTACATAGGCTATCTTCCACAACAAAACGAATTGCAGCGAGATTTCCCCGCAACGGTGCGCGAGGTGGTGCTTTCGGGCAGAGTGGCGAAGCTTGGAAAAAAGCTTTTTTATACGCGCGAGGACAAAAAAGCCGCTGCCGAGTGTATGGAAAGACTCGGGATATCCGCGCTTGAGAGGAAGTCCTACGGGGAGCTTTCGGGAGGTCAGCAGCAAAGAGCCTTGCTTGCTCGCGCGCTATGCGCGGCGGGAGACATGTTGCTTCTTGACGAGCCGGTTTCGGGGCTTGATCCTGCCGCAACGGCGGAGATGTATGAGCTTATATACGAGCTTAACCGCAAGGAAAAAATAACGGTTATAATGGTAACTCACGACGTTTCGGCTGCATTAAGACACGCGACCTGCGTTTTGCACATGAGCGACGTTCCCGAATTTTTCGATATGGCAGAGGACTATAAAAGCAGTCCTTGCTTTGCCGCTCGTAAGGAGGGAAATCAATGAATAAGCTTGCAGTTATCGGAGAGTACCTCTCCTATGATTTCGTAATATACGCCTTCGTCGTCGGAATTCTCGTTGCTCTATGCGCGGGGCTTTTCGGCGTCGTTCTCGTGCTCAAACGCTTTTCTTTTATAGGAGACGGACTTTCGCACGTAGCGTTTGGTGCGATGGCGGTGGCTACAGTGCTTGGAATTACGGATAATCTCATTTTGGTTTTACCCGTGACGGTCTTGGCGGCGGCGCTGTTGCTTTGCGTGGGAAGAAACAGAAAAATCAAGGGGGACGCGGCTATCGCTATGATATCCGTGGGCGCCTTGGCGATAGGATATATGCTTATGAGCGTGTTTTCGGCGTCGGCAAACGTCGCCGGAGACGTTTGCAGTACGTTGTTCGGCTCTTTCTCAATACTCACGCTTACGGTGACGGACGTGTGGATATGCGCCGTAGCGGCGGCTGTGGTGCTGACGGTGTTTATACTGTTTTACAATCGTATATTCGCGGTAACCTTTGACGAGAGCTTTGCAAGCGCGTCGGGTGTGTGGACGTCGATGTATAATCTTTTGGTGGCGGTGGTTATAGCAATTATAATCGTGCTTGCCATGGAGCTTGTCGGCTCACTTCTTATTTCCGCGCTCGTCGTTTTTCCGGCGCTTGCGGCTATGCGCGTATGCAAAAGTTTCAGGGGAGTTACGGTCACGGCGGCGTGTATATCCGTGGTTTGCGCGGCGATTGGAATGCTTGCCTCAATCGTGCTTTCTACGCCGGTAGGACCTACCGTAGTCGTTGCCGATATGCTTGCTTTCGGAGCGTGCTTTACCGTCGGGGCGGTAGCGCGAAAAGGTTGATTTTACAAAAAAATAAAAAATATTAAAATAACTATTGATTTTTCAAATAGTTTGTGGTACAATATATCCGTTAATGACTTGGTTCGTCGATATATTTCGGCGTTAATTCTGTGTTTGGAGGTGAAAACAATGGGTGCAGTAGAAATCACATTGGGTATAATTATCATGGTATTCTCCGCGGTTCTTATCGCTATGGTGCTTCTTCAGTCCGGAAAGGACAAGAGACTTTCGGGTACGATAGCAGGCGCTGCTGAAACCTTTTTCGCAAAGGGTAAGAGCAAAACGAGAGATAAGATACTTGCAAAGGTAACGACGGTACTCGCATTTGTGCTCGTCGTATTGGCAGTGGTATTTTTCATTTATCTTTACGCAACGAAGTAATAAAGGCGCGGCGTAAAAGGAAGGCTCGGGCTTGACGAAATCAGCCCGAGCCTTTTAAATTAAAACGAAAAGGACGAAAACGAAAATGAAATTTTCAATGAAAATAAAGAAGCTTAAAGAAAACGCAACCGTTCCGACGTACGGCTCTGCTTGCGCGGCGGGAGCGGATCTTTACGCCTGCGAGGAGAGTGCGGTGACGGTCGAGCCCGGCAAGACGGTGCTCGTGCACACGGGTATAGCTATGGCAATCCCCGAGGGATACGTCGGCTTGATATACGCGAGAAGCGGACTTGCGTGCAAGCGCGGACTTGCGCCTGCCAACAAGGTTGGAGTTATCGACAGCGACTATCGCGGAGAGATAATGGTGGCGCTTCACAATCACGGCGAGGCGGCGCAGACGGTGGAGAACGGCGAGAGGATCGCGCAGATCGTGTTCACGCCTTACGTAGCAGCTGACTTTGAGGTCGCAGAAGAGCTTGATGACACCGCTCGCGGCGAGGGCGGCTTCGGCTCGACCGGCAGAAAGTAGGATGCGGGGACGCGAGGGATGCGATTTTCGCGCTTTTTGTAAAAAGCGCGGCAAAAACTTCCCACGAATTTATTATTAGACGGACACATCAAGTAAATATTATTCATTGGTTGAATATCGTTGGTGTGTTCTAATGAAGAAAGTCGTCGGACTCTACGCACCG
>JAZQTY010000131.1:0-3815 GCA_045631025.1 Eubacteriales bacterium | reverse complement strand
CTTCCGTTTTTCAGCTCCGGCGGTACGTCGCTCATGCTGCAAATATTTGAGATAGGAATAATACTTTCGATATCGCGTTTTTCTACGTCAAAGAAATAGAGGGGACATATAATGAGAGTTTTGCTTACGGGCGGCGGAACGAGCGGACACGTAACTCCCGCGCTTGCGATCGCCGATATAATAAAGGAGCGTGAGCCGTCAACGGTATTTGCATACGTCGGTACCGAAAACGGAATAGAAAAAAAGCTTGTTGAAAAGGAGTTTTACGAGTACCATACAATAGAGATACAAGGTATAAGACGTAAGCTCACGCTGTCTAATATAAAGACCGCGTATCTCATAATGAGAGCGCCTGCGAGAGCCAAAAGGATAATTCAGAAATTCAAGCCCGATATCGTTATAGGTACGGGTGGATACGTTTGCTGGGCGCCCCTTAAGGCGGCGGCGGAGATGGGGATACCTACCGTTATACACGAATCAAACTCCGTGCCGGGGCTTGCCGTGCGCAAGCTTGAGAGCAAGGTAGACCTTATACTTACGAATTTTTCGAGTACGTCTGATTTTCTGAAGGAAAAAAAGAAGGTCGTCAACGTTGGCAACCCTATTCGTCAGAGATTCGGCGAATGCACAAAGGCTGATGCAAGAGCGCGCCTTGGAATAGACGCAGATAAATTTATGATACTTTCCGTTGGCGGAAGTCTAGGAGCGCCTGCGATAAATCAAGCGGCAATAGACGTAATGCGCGGATTTGCGAGGGACAGAGAGGACGTAGTTCACGTACATTCGGGCGGAAAGAATTACTACAAGAACGCTATGGAGCTTTTCGTGGCTCATAGCCTTGAGCGCAATCACCGCCTTGACGTCAAGGAATATATATACGACATGGGAGATTATATGACGGCGGCTGACGTCGTTATATGTCGTGCGGGCGCTATGACTCTGACGGAGCTTGCAAGAATGCGCAAGCCTGCAATTCTTATACCGTCACCGAACGTTGCTAACAACCATCAGTATAAGAACGCGCAAGCCTATGCGAAGGCGGGAGCTGCTGTACTTATCGAGGAAAGTGAGCTTGACGGTCAAAGGATAGTTGAGGAAATTGAAAAGCTGTACGCTGACGCAGAGCAACGCGAAAAAATGGGAAATGCCGTCGCGAGATTTGCGTACGAGGACGTAAACGAACTAATTTACGAAGAAATTACAAAACTCGTAAAGAACCGTTCGAAAATCAAAAAGAAGGGAAAATAAGCCGTGAGCACAACGAAAAGGGCGCCGATGCCGACTGACAAAAGAAAAATAATTATTTTAGTGGCAACGGCGCTTATGTGCGCACTTGCAACGGTAGGGCTTACGGTGTTCGCCTTCTCGTTTTTGCCCGTTACGAGAGTTGAGCTTTCGGGAGTGACGGATTTCGACAAGGCGGAAATACTTAAGCTTTCGGGAATAAATATGGGAGACAAGCTTTACTCCATAAAGACCGAGGAGGTCGAGGATCATCTCATGGAGGTCTGCCCGAAGTTTGAAAAGGTAGAGGTTAAGACAAAATTTCCGAATACCGTTGTTTTTAAGGTCACGGAGAAAATACCTATGTGGTATATAGATATTGCCGACAGCTACTATGTGCTTGACTCGAAGCTTGAGATAATAGACGAGGTACAGACCGAAGAGCATTTTGCAGATATGGGTGTTCCCGAGCTCGTCCTACCCCACGTTCATTCCGTCATTCTTGGCGAGCTTCCGGAATTCGGAGATCCCGAAAACGAGGAGAAATCGGACGTTGAAAGTGCGCTTGAATTTGTTTCTGCGGTGCAAAAGACCACCTTCAAGGCGAGAATTACTACCGTAGACGTAAGCAATCGCTTTGACGTAAAGATAGTAGTTGACGGAAAATATTACGTGCAGATGGGTGACGTTTCCAATACGGAGGCAAAGCTTAAGGCAGTCAACGCTATTATTACGTCGGACAAGCTTAAGGATTGCGACGCGGCTGAAATTTACGCCGCCGATCCCGCTACGATCACCTACCGTCCTTTGTATAATGAATAGCATAGAAAGCGTCCGCTAAATCTTGCGGACGCTTTTCTGTTTTTAATATGCTATTTACAAATGCTCGAAAAAATGTTATAATGAAATACGGTCAGTAAATATCTAAACAAAAAGGAGAATAGACCAAATGAAAAAATACGTACTTGCATTGGACGAGGGAACGACCAGCGCGCGAGCTATACTTTTTGATAAAAAATCGAATATAGTTTCCATGGCACAGCACGAGATATATCAGATATATCCGCAGCCCGGCTGGGTGGAGCAGGACCCTATGGAGATATATGCCAATCAGTATGCCGCGCTTACCGAGTGTATCGCGAAAAGCGGCATTTCCCCCGATGAAATTGCATCGGTAGGTATAACTAACCAAAGAGAGACGGTTATAATTTGGGATAGGAGCACGGGAAAACCTATATACAACGCAATAGTATGGCAATGCAGACGAACGGCGGATATTTGCCGAGAGCTTGATGCGGCGGGACACGGAGAGTATATCCGCAAGACCACGGGGTTGAGAATAGATCCCTATTTCAGCGCAACTAAGATAAAGTGGATACTTGATAACGTAGAGGGCGCGAGAGAGAAAGCGCAGGCGGGCAAGCTGATGGCAGGTACGGTCGATACGTGGCTTATCTGGAAACTCACCGAAGGAAGAGTTTTTGTAACTGACAGAACGAACGCATCAAGGACAATGCTGTGCAACATTCATACGGGTGAGTGGGACGACACCATACTAAAGCTTTTGAATATCCCGAAGCAAATGCTTCCCGATATAAGAAGCAGCAGTGAAATATACGGCTGCTTTGAATGTATGGGCTCCGAGCTTACCGTTGCGGGAATTGCGGGCGACCAGCAGTCCGCCTTATTCGGGCAGACGTGCTTTGAAGCGGGTGAGGCAAAGAATACTTACGGAACGGGTTGCTTCTTGCTTGCTCATACGGGGCAGAGGGCGGTTGAGAGCAAGCATGGCTTGCTTACGACAGTTGTCGCAGGCGAGAAGGGACGTTCCATTGAATATGCCCTTGAGGGAAGTGTTTTTGTAGGTGGCGCGGTCGTGAGGTGGCTGCGAGACGAATTAAAAATTATACACGAGGCATCTGACAGTGAGTATTTTGCAAGGAAGGTAAAGGACAGTGCGGGCGTGTATCTCGTTCCCGCGTTCAGCGGCTTGGGCGCGCCTACTTGGGATATGAACGCGCGCGGAACGATTTTAGGACTCACGGCGGGTACGGGAAAGAATCATATAATACGCGCAGCGCTTGAAGCTATCGCCTATCAGACGGAGGACGTTATTTCGGCGATGAACGCAGACATTTCAGAGATTTACTCAAATACAGAGGCGAGTAAGATATCAATTTTGAAGGTTGACGGCGGGGCGTCGGCAAACGACCTTCTTATGCAGATGCAAAGCGACTTTTCCTCAATTACGGTTCAAATTTCAGCCAACCCCGAGGCAACTGCCGCAGGTGCTGCATTCCTTGCAGGACTTGCAGTTGGATTTTTTGTCGATAGAGAGGAGCTCAAGGGACTCGTTGCTACGCGAAAAAGCTTCGAGCCGTGTATTGAGGCGGCTGAACGTGATATGCGCCTTGACGGCTGGCACAGAGCGGTAGCGGCTTGCAGAAAATTCAGCGAAGGCGAGGAGTGAGCTTATGGCAAAAAAAATAGCTTTTAATGTTACGTCCTCTGACGGAGTACACACCTTGGCGGGCATCGTATATTTGCCCGAGGGCGTGCCGAAGGGACTCTTTCACGTAGTTCACGGGATG
>JAZQTY010000130.1:0-1835 GCA_045631025.1 Eubacteriales bacterium | reverse complement strand
CTACAAGGCAGTTCTTACCCACGGCTGGGTAGTTGACGGCGAGGGTAAAGCAATGCATAAATCCTTGGGTAACTCCGTTGCACCCGAGGAGATCATAAAGGTTTACGGCGCAGACATTCTCCGTCTGTGGGTTGCTTCCAGTGACTACACCGTAGACGTTCGCGCATCCGATAACATTTTCAAGCAGCTTTCCGAAAGCTACCGCAAGATCAGAAATACCGTTCGTATCCTTCTTGCCAACCTCGGCCATCCCGAAACGGACTTCGATCCTGCCGTTCACAGCGTTCCCGTAAGCGAAATGCGTCCGTTGGACCGTTGGGCTCTCGCACGTCTCAACAAGCTGGTTGCAGAATGCGTACGCGCTTACGAGACCTTTGAATTCCACGATATTTACCGTGCAGTAAACAACTTCTGCGCAAACGATATGTCCAAGCTTTACGTTGATATCGCCAAGGACAGACTGTACTGCGAAAAGCTTGACGATCCCGCAAGACGTTCCGCACAGACCGCGATGTATATGATCGTTCACTCTCTCACCCGTCTCCTCGCGCCCGTTCTTTCTTTCACCGCTGAAGAGACCTGGGGCTTCATCGCTCACGTTGAGGGTGACAATACCGAAAGCGTATTCCTTAACGATCTTCCCGCATACGATACCGCTCTTGAATACGAGGGCGAGGAAAAGTATAACGCAGTATTCGCCGCACGTGACGACGTTATGAAGGCTCTCGAGCTTGCCCGCGCCGCAAAGGTCATCGGTAAGTCTCTTGAAGCAAACGTAGAGATATATGGCGACGAAAACAGCGACGTTATCAAGCTGTTCAACGAGTTCGGAACCGAGCTTAACGAGCTGTTCATCGTAAGCGGAACCACCGTTTCCACAGAAAACGCTCCCGAGGACGCATTCAAGGATACCGAAAGCGGAATTGCTGTTCGCGTAGTACCCGCTTTAGGCGTTAAGTGCGACCGTTGCTGGGCTTATACCGATACTCCTTATACCGACACAGAGGGCGGACATCTCTGCCCCAGATGCAAAGGCGTAGTATGTTAGCGGCTATAATCGTTATATTGACCGTTGCCCTTGATCAGCTTTCAAAAACTCTTGTAGTGTCCACTATGGAGTTTCACGGAGAATCTATTGAGGTATTGGGCAAGCTTCTGGTATTTTACCGTACCGAGAACGATGGCGCCGCATTCGGAATGTTAAGCAACGCCCGTTGGGTGTTCATAGTGTTTTCACTGCTGGCTATTGCCGCAGGCGTGTTTTACCTTATAAAGTACAACCGCAGACACGTTTTGCTTACAATATCCGTTTCAATGCTGTTGGGCGGCGGTATCGGCAATATGATCGACCGTCTCTTCCGCGCAGGCATTGAGTGCGAGCGTGCAGTGGTGGATTTCCTCCACTCATCCTTAATGCCTTGGTTTTACTTTAACCTTGCAGATGCCTTTATAACGGTAGGCGCAGTGCTTTTGTGCGTTTATATGCTGTTTATCGAGCCCAAGGTCGAAAAAAAGCTGGCGGCGCAGAAAGCAAGCGAAGAATTAGCTGAACAAGAAGAAAAAGAATTACAGGAAAGCGAATAAAAATGGCTCTTTTTACAGCAGATACAAAAGATATCGGTACACGGCTTGATGTTTTTGTGTCTGCCGCAGAAGACGTCAGCCGTTCCGCGGCGCAGGAGCTTATACTTAACGGCTCCGTAACCGTAAACGGAAAAGAAAGTACAAAAAATTACAAGATTCGGAGTGGGGACGTTGTGGAAGCAACTCTCCCTCCTCCCGAGCCTATAGAAGCGTTACCTCAGAACATTCCCGTGGATATCGTCTACGAGGAC
>JAZQTY010000129.1:0-6956 GCA_045631025.1 Eubacteriales bacterium | reverse complement strand
ATTGTTTTTCATACCGTCAAAATAATTTAAAATCGCACCGCATATGACCAGCGAAAGCTTGCTTTGATATTCTTTATCCTTAAGTCGAGCGCACTCATCGGGGTTGGAGAGGAAGCCGCACTCTACGAGGACGGCGGGCTGCTTGATTTTATTCATAATGTATACGTTCTTGCTAACCGGTTTTATTTGTCGTTTGTTGTCGGGTTGGAGATTTTTGACTGTAAGAGATTGAATTTCATTTGCAATTTTTGAGGATTCGCCGGAAAACTCGGAGTAGTATACCTGCAAGCCGTGATACTTTTTTTGAGGAAATGAATTCATATGGATGCTTATAAATATTGCGTCGTCGTATTCCTCGGCTATTGCAATACGCGCCGCCGCATCCTGCGCCTTTTTATGTCCCTCGTAGTCGCTGTTCCTGTCGTAAAGCAGTACGTCATCTGTGCGTGTAAGGCGTGTTTTTACGCCCATGGAACGGAGCATTTCGTCAAGCTCAAGCGCAATTTCGAGATTAAGATGCTTCTCAAGCGTGCCATCCTCTCCGACGGCGCCACCGTCCTCACCTCCGTGTCCCGCATCTATAACGACCGTCGGATAATACGCGTATTTTGATGGCGGTGGGGTATGTTCATTGCTTTCATTGTTGCTGTTGTTTTGTAAATTGTCACAACCGCCGTCTGCTATCGAAAGCATCAGGATACATAAAACCGTGAGATAAATAACGATGCTTCTCTTTATTGAAGTTCGCTCAAGCATTTTTGCCTCCCTAAATCAAAAAAATAAGGCTTTTCGGGTTTATGCGCCTATATTACTCGGGGGATTCTATTGACAAGACGCTCGTAAAATGTTATAATATATTTAAGTGTAAAGATATATTTATATTTGGAGAAAAATATGAAAAAAGTCAAAAAAATGCTGGTTATCGACGGCAACAGTATTCTTAACAGAGCGTATTACGGAATTCGTCCGCTTACCAATAAAAACGGACTTTATACGCACGCCGTTTACGGCATGATAAATATTATATCAAGGCAGGTAGACTCGGTACGCCCCGATTATTGCGTGGTTGCCTTTGACCTTAAAGCGCCAACCTTCAGACATAAGATGTACGACGGATATAAGGCTAACAGAAAGGGTATGCCCGATGAGCTTGCCGTACAGCTTCCTTATGCAAAGGAGTGCATGAGAGCTCTCGGATACAGAGTTCTTACCTGCGAGGGATACGAGGCTGACGATATACTCGGCACGCTTTCGAGGAGCGCCGCAGAGGCAGGCGTGCACGCGTATATTCTGACGGGAGATCGCGATTCACTTCAGCTTATAAACGATAACGTAAGCGTTCTGCTCGTTAAGACCAAGGAAACGCTTGAATATACGGAGAGCGTATTCCTTGAAAGCTACGGTGTTACGCCCGACGTATTCGTGGACGTAAAGGCGCTCATGGGAGATTCCTCGGATAATATTCCCGGTGTTGCGGGTATAGGAGAAAAGACGGCACTCAAGCTTATTGCGGATTACGGCAATATGGACGCGCTTTACGAAAGACTTGACGACCTGCCGCTATCCGCATCCGTAAAGCAGAAGCTGACGTCGGGCAAGGATATGGCGTATTTATCAAAGACTCTTGCGACCATCGATACGAACGCTCCTATTGATACATCGCTTGATGCGAGCGAATATAAGGGCGCGGACAATAAGACTCTTTATAATCTGTTTATGGAGCTTGAGTTCTTTGCATTTATCAAGAGATTCGGACTCGAGGGCGAGAGCCGCGAGGAGGCGGCACACACGCCCACCGAGACGGAAAAAACGGAGAACGGGACTCGTGATAAGGCAGAGGAGACTGCCGAAGAAATAAGCGAGGGAATCGCTGAATATTTTTCTGATAAGACGGTGGCGCTTTCTCTTGGAGACGGATATATATATATTTCCGACGGAAAGAAATGCGCACGTGTTTTGGAAAACGGAGTTGCCGAGACCTCGTTGCTTGCAAACGTTCGCGTCGTTTCTCACGATTATAAGGAGACTTACAAGCACTTTGCCGCTATGGGTGTAAAGCTCGGAGAGTGCGCGTTTGATACGATGCTTGCGGCTTACGTGCTTAATTCCGGCAGAAGTAAATATTTGTTTGAGGACGTTGCATCGATTTATCTCGGAACGCATGAAGCGAATGGCAACACTGCTCAACGTGTGTTTGCTCTTTACGAAGCTCTCTCAAAGGAAATTGAAAGTGAAAAGGCGCACGAGCTGTTATACGGCGTTGAGATACCGCTTGCAAGGGTGCTTGCGGATATGGAGCTTGCGGGATTTCGCATTGACGTTACGGGAATCGAGAAATACGGATGCGAGCTTATGCAGATGGCGGAGGCGCTCAAGGAGCGTATTTACAGTCAGGCAGGCGAGGAGTTTAATATAAATTCCCCCAAGCAGCTTGGCGAGGTGCTTTTTGACAAAATGGGACTTCCTGCGCCTAAAAAGACCAAGACAGGCTACTCGACCGATGCGGAAACGCTCGGAAAGCTTGCATCGCGGTATGAGATAATTGCAGATATTCTTGAATACAGACACGTTACAAAGCTCAAATCCACTTATGCGGATGGACTCGTTAAGGCGGCTGATGCGGAGGGAAGAATACACACGCTGTTTAATCAGACAGGAACAGCGACGGGTAGACTTTCCTCGGCAGAGCCAAATCTCCAGAATATTCCCGTTAGAACAGAAATGGGAAAGCGCTTCCGTAAATATTTTATTCCCAGAAATGACGAATATGTTATAATAGATGCGGATTACTCTCAAATAGAGCTTCGCTTGCTTGCCCACGTATCGGGTGACAAAAATATGAAACACGCCTTTTTGAACGGCGAGGATATTCATACGGCAACTGCGGCTACCGTTTTCGGTGTACCTGCCGAGCAGGTTACTCCGGAGCTTCGCAAGCGCGCAAAGGCGGTAAACTTCGGAATAGTTTACGGTATCGGCGAGCATTCGCTTTCGGAGGACCTCGGAATATCGAGAAACGAGGCGAAGCTTTATATCGAGAGTTACCTTGCGGGATATCCCAAGGTATCGGAATATCTTGATAGGATAAAGCTCAAGGCTCGAGAGGACGGCTACGTTACGACTGAATTTGGCAGAAGGCGCTATATTCCGGAGCTTACGGCGTCTAATAAGAACGTTCAGAAATTCGGCGAGCGAGTGGCGATGAACAGCCCTATTCAGGGGACTGCGGCAGATATCATAAAAATAGCAATGATACGCGTTGCGGAGCGACTGCGCGAGGCGTGTGTTGACGCGACGCTTATATTGCAGGTACACGACGAATTGCTGATAGAATGCCGAAGAACGCAAGCGGAGGACGTTAAAAAAATCTTGGTGGAGTGTATGGAAGGCTCCGTGAATTTCTCCGTTCCGCTTGACGTAGAGGCTAATATTGGTGAAACGTGGTACGATGCAAAATAAAAAAGTATATTTTTTCAAAAATATTGAAAAAATCTATGGACTTTTTAGGATAAATGTTGTATAATATATATTATAATTTGTAAAACTATGTATTTTTTTATATAATTATACTTCGGACCTTGAGTCGGACACACATTGGAGGCAAAAATGAAGATAGGAACTATTGCACAAATGCTCAACGCAAAGGTTCTTTGCGGGGAAGATAAGCTTGACGGAAGCGTGCATTCTGCTTGCGGGTGTGATATGATGAGCGACGTTTTGGCGTTCGTTAAGGACCAGGCAGTGCTTTTGACGGGGCTTTGCAATCCGCAGGTCGTAAGAACTGCGGTTATGATGGATATGCGCTGTATCGTTTTCGTAAGGGGAAAGATGCCCCCCGCTGACGTCGTGTCACTTGCGGAGGAAGCGGGAATAGTCGTTCTTACTACCAACGAAAGAATGTATACCGCTTGCGGCAAGCTCTATAAAAACGGACTTGAGGGTGGGGAAATCATAGATGGATGAGTGTGTAAACTTTCACTTTGACATCGACGGCGATAATTTTACCTCTGCGGGCGAGGCTTCCGTAAGAATCAAGAAGCATTTGCGCGAGATGGGATTTTCCCCCGAGACTATTCGCAGAGTATCGGTCGCGATGTACGAGGGTGAGATAAATATGGTGATACACGCAAACGGCGGCAGCGCCGACGTTGACGTGTACGTTGACCGAATAGAAATAAAGCTTGTTGATAACGGTCCCGGTATTTCGGATATCGGTCTTGCAATGCAGGAGGGTTATTCAACGGCTCCCGACAATATCCGTTCGCTCGGATTTGGAGCGGGAATGGGACTCCCAAATATGAAAAGATATACCGACAACATGAAAATCGAATCGGAGGTAGGAAAGGGTACTGCGATCTATATGACCGTAAACGTTTGAGCCTACCTGAAAAGAGGTAATAATGTTGAATTACAAGCATTCTGTTACACTTGATATATCCAAGTGCAAGGGATGTACCAACTGTATCAAAAGATGTCCTACCGAGGCTATACGAGTCCGAGACGGTCACGCTATAATCAAGGAGGACAAATGCATAGATTGCGGCGAATGTATACGAGTGTGTCCGTATCAGGCAAAAAAGGCGACGTACGACAAGTTCGATGATTTTGCCCACTATAAATACAAGATTGCTTTGCCTGCTCCCGCGCTTTATGGTCAGTTTGAGGATCTTGACGATGTTGATTATATACTCACGGCGCTTCTCGAATGTGGCTTTGACGCGGTGTTTGAGGTTTCGCGCGCGGCGGAGATAATAACGGAATATACTATTCGCTATCTTAAGCGCGAGGGTATTCAAAAGCCCGTATTAAGCTCTGCGTGCCCTGCAATCGTAAGGCTCGTGGCGTTGCGCTTCCCGTATCTTGCTGAAAATCTCTTGCCGATAGTGCCGCCTATTGAATATGCGGCGATGCTTGCAAGAAAAGAAGCAAAGGCGGCTCATCCCGAGCTTACGGACGACGATATTTGCGTTTTGTTCCTGTCGCCCTGTCCTGCGAAGATAAGCTACGTTAAAAATCCTCTTGGCGTGAGTGAGAGCGCAGTGAACGGTGCTTTGGCAATCAACGATTTTTACTTTAAGCTCCGCTCGAAAATCAAGGATATTAAAAATCCGCTTCCTTTATTCCAAACGGGAATAATCGGACTTAATTGGGCGGGAACGGGCGGCGAGGCGACCTCGCTTCGCTCGGACAAATATCTTGCGGCGGACGGAATAGAGAATTGCATCAACGTTCTTGAGCAGATAGATAACGGAACGATACATAATCTTGAATTTATTGAGCTTAACGCTTGCAGCGGCGGATGCGTCGGAGGAACACTCAACGTGGAAAATCCTTACGTTGCAAAGGCAAGAATCCGCTCCTTAAGAAAATATCTGCCAATATCTCGCAACTATCCTTCGGGTGATGCAGGGCTTCCTGCCGACCTTATGCTTGACGAGGCGGACAATATCCTTATAAATACGCAGAGTACGCCTTTATCCGAGGACAGACTTACGGCAATAGCAAAAATGTCTGCGGTTGAAAAAATATATAAGTGTTTGCCGCATCTTGATTGCGGCTCGTGCGGCGCGCCCAACTGTCACGCGCTGGCGGAGGATATAATAAGAGGCGAGGCGGACGAATCCGATTGCTTGATAAGGCTCCGCGACACGCTTGGTAAACAGTAATTTCGGAGGTTCTTATGACTGTACGGGAGATTTCGCTTGAGCTTGGCTTTGAAGTCTTGTGTATGCCCGAGCCGGACCGTGAGGTTACGGGGGGATATGCAGGAGACCTTTTGAGCTGGGTAATGGGACGGGCAAATGCGGGAGACGCTTGGGTGACCATAATGTCGAACGTAAATATAGTTGCCGTTGCAACGCTTGCCGATCCCGCGTGTATAATTTTGTCCGAGGGAGTGAATCCCGACGACGGAGTTATAGAGAAAGCGCAGAGCGTCGGCGTGAACGTTCTTTCCGCAAAGGACGATACGTTTGCCGTTTGCGCGAAAATTGCTGGCTTGATATGACACCGTATTACTACGATTTGCATATTCATTCCTGTCTGTCGCCTTGCGCAGACGATGATATGACACCAAACAATATAGCGGGAATGGCGGCGCTTAAGGGATTACAGATATTGGCGCTTACCGACCATAATTCCTGTAAAAACTGTCCTGCATTTTTTGCAGCTTGCAAAAAGCAGGGGATAATTCCCGTGGCGGGAATGGAGCTTTCGACTGCCGAGGACGTTCATCTCGTTTGCCTTTTTGAAAATATCGAGGATGCTATGCGCTTTGATGCGGAGATTGAGAGGCATTTGATGCCGATTGATAACCGTCCCGAAATTTTCGGGAATCAGCTTGTGCTTGACGGTGACGATGAGATAGTAGGCGAGGAGCGAAGGCTGCTTATATCGGCGACCGATCTTTGGATGGGAGACGCCGTCGCGCTTGCCAAGAGCTTTGGCGCGCACGTTCACCCCGCGCACGTTGACAGAGAATCCAACGGAATTATATCCGTGCTTGGGGATATTCCCGAAGATTACGGATTCGGATGCTTTGAGCTGAACGATGCGTCAAGCCTTGAGCGTATCAACTCGGAATATCCTACGAGTGTCGGAATGAAGCACGTCGTTTCATCAGACGCGCACCACCTATGGGATATAAGTGAGGCGGACAATTCCGTCCTGCTTGACGACGAGCCATACAGCTCCGCGCTCGTCAGAAAAAGACTGTTTGAGTATCTCGACGGTCGTTATTAAATTAGTATTTATTTAAAAAATAAATAAAATAAAAACGGAGGAATTTTTCGTTATGAAAAAGAATTTGACCACAGTAATGTTCCGTGGAACAAAGGCTCAAGAAGAGCAGCTCATAGCTGTTATTGAGAAGTATCGCGGAACGAAGGGCGCATTGATGCCTGTACTGCAAGAGGCACAGGAAATCTACGGATACCTGCCTATCGAGGTACAGAAGA
>JAZQTY010000128.1:0-1732 GCA_045631025.1 Eubacteriales bacterium | reverse complement strand
GTGGTTTGCACCGACCTTGTCGGATGATATCGTATAGTCAAATTCATAGTGAGGTGTTGTATCGAGCACGATTATGGGAAGACTTGTGTTTTTAAGCACGTCTGATGATTCAAGCGAGGGGGAGTAAGCGAGGTGAAGCGTTACGATAGCGTCAACGTCAGCCGCTTCAAAATCAGCAACAGCCTTTTCAAACTCGGGCTTTATACGGCACGTATCGGCTTCAACGACGTCGATACCTCTGAAGCGGAGCTCCATACATATCTGCTGATAAAATCCCTCAAGCCATACACGTCTTTTGGGGCTTGTTTCGTCATAAAGAGCCACATAAAGGGGCAAAAGACCTATTTTAGGATTGCTCATTTTATTTTTTTCCTTTCTTAACCCAAGAATTTAACTGCGTTGTTATAGAAGATGTCCTCGGCAAACTTTCTGCCGCCTACCTTGTAGGTTGCATCAAGTATGCTCTTGAGCTGTTCGTATACGAAGAACGTATACTTTGCTTCTGCCTCGGGACCTTCGATGTGCTTGTTGAACGGGAAGTCCTCACGGGGCATATTGATATACTTGACGTCTGTCCACTGACGCTTGCCGTGCCAGAGGAATATGGGAAGGTCTGTACCGTACATTATCTGGTCAAGCGGATAATGCTCAAATACGTAGTCAAGAACTACGGGGTTGATAAGCGCCGCTAAGTCATAATGGAAGTAGTTACGGTCATCACCTAACTTTTCGGTTGCTCTTACTATCCAGTCGATAGAATAGCATCTGCCGACGTGAGCGATGATGAGCTTGATATCCGGGAATTTATCCTTTATGTAGCGTATTTCCTTGATGTTGTTGTCATCGGGGAATCTGCCTGCACGGGGCAAGTGAAGCACGATGGACTTCTTGTATTTGTTTGCAAGTGCAAGCTGGTCGGGGCGGATAAAGTCAAGAAGACCGATTTCAGCACCCTGAACACCCGAAACGAAGTCGGGGTACGGCTTGAAGCCTGTGAATTCACCCTCAACGAGCATTTTTTCCGTAAATTCAACGTCCCAAGTGGGGTCAACCATCATGTGAGCGTATCTTGCCTTGCCGGACTTTTTAAGCTCGGAGAGGTAGTTGTTGTTTGCAACGACGTCAAGTCCTCTTGTAACGCAGGGAAGGACGTTAGCCTCAACCTCTGAATCGGGGTAAAACGCATCACGGTAGAACTCATAGTCCTGGAAACGCATTATGGAGTTACACTGGTTTGACCAGTCCGTGGGGTCAGCCACGCAGTTTTTACGCATTTCAACATCGGAGATGTGAATGTGCATATCAATAATTTTCTTGGGGATCCTGTCCTTGATAAACTCGTTATAAAATTCCTCGTCTACCTTTGTTCTTTCAAAATAATCTACTATCATTTGTGTACCGCCTTTTCTACCGCTTCATACATAGCGATGTATTTTTTATATTTTTCGTTGTAATGCTCATAAATTTTTTCGTCGTCGAGGTTCATTACCTCACCCTTTGAAAGTGACACGTAGCCGTCTGTAAGACCGCATCCGACAGCGGCTATTGCCGCAGCACCGACAGCACAAGCCTCGGCATTTTCCATTCTCGTTATCTTACAGCCCGTAACGTAGCCGACAATGGAGCACCAGAGGTCGCTTCTTGATGCGCCGCCCATTATTTTCAGTGCGGAAATGTCTACGCCCTGCTCTGCATACTTTTCAAGTCCTGCACGGACGTTGAACGCAACACC
>JAZQTY010000127.1:0-5742 GCA_045631025.1 Eubacteriales bacterium | reverse complement strand
ACCTTATGTATTCGAGAATCTGGAACAGATACCTCTACAACAAGGGACTTGCTCCCACCAAGGAGCCCTTCAAGAAGCTCGTTCACCAGGGTATGATACTCGGTTCTAACGGCATAAAGATGGGTAAGAGATTCCCCGAATTCGTGGTAAATCCCAGCGACGTCGTTCGCGACTACGGCGCGGATACTCTTCGCCTTTACGAAATGTTCATGGGCCCGCTTGAGGTTTCAAAGCCTTGGAGCGACCAGGGAGTTGACGGCGCAAGACGCTTCCTTAACCGCGTTTGGGCGTTCTTTACAGAGCCCGAAAATATAGTTGACGGCGAGGTCAAGGCGCTCCAGAAGATATATCACAAGAGCGTTAAGAAGATCACCGAGGACTTTGAGAAGCTCGCGTTTAATACGGCGATCTCGCAGATGATGATTTTCGTAAACGCATGCTATAAGGAAGGCAAGTGCCCGAAGGCTTACGCCGAGGGACTTATCAAGATGCTCTCCTGCATCTGTCCTCATATCGGTGAGGAGATCTGGTCCTTGCTCGGACACGACGACACGATTGCGTTTGAGTCTTGGCCAACCTACGACGAAAAGCTTACGGCTGACGATACCGTCGAGATAGTCGTTCAGGTAAACGGCAAGCTCAAGGGTAAGATCAACGTTGCGATCGACCTGCCTGCGGCAGAGGTCATCGCCATCGCAAAGGCAGACGAGGCAGTAGCGGCAGCTATCGCGGGCAAGACGGTAATAAAAGAAATTTCCGTGCCCAACAAGATAGTTAATATCGTAGTAAAATAATCAGAACAGCAAAAGAAGCGGACGAATTCGTCCGCTTCTTTTGCTTCTTACGTTATTTAATTCTCTTTGATTCAAAATCAATTCCGGGGGTGGTCATAATACCGTAATTTACGTAATTGTTGTTTCCGGTTGCGCGGATTTCGTTAACTATGAGAACGGTATTGGTCTGATATGCCATTGAGCCCTCGTGGATATTGAGTGAATTGTAAACGGTTACGTAGTGACGCTCGCCGTTTTCCTCGTAGGAGAGAAGTATATCCTTGATATGATATCCTATTTTGTATTCGTTGAGCGAGAGAGTTCCAATGTTTTCACCCTCCGTAAGATCTGCGAAATCCTCAACGATCATTCCGGGGAGGTGAAGGCTTAAGGTATTATCGGTTCTGCCGTTTGCCACGAACGCGTTTGCGATATACTTAATTATCATATCGGTAAGCGCGAAGGTCTGCTTGTATTTTACGTTGTTCCAGATAAGCTCAATGTATCCCGTGCCCGATACACTCGGTGAGAGCTTTGAGAGATACTTGCAGTAGGGATTATTTACCGTATCCCAGCTGTTCTGTGCGCCGCCGAACGATGAGAAATACAGCTCGAATACGGAATCGTTTTCCGTTCCGAGATATACTATTTGCTCGTCGGCGGGAATTTCGCTCGCCTTGCCCGCGTTAATAAGCGCGATCTGCTCGGTGTTCATTTGATTTACGAGCTTGCGGAATACGACTGCCTCCTCCTGCTTGCAGTAGTTAGCCAAGAGGCGAGTATAGTTATAAGCTACTCTGCGAAGCTCGTCGTGCTCCACGACCACTACGGCAGACTGAACGCCGCTGTTTCCGTTAGCGCCGCTTTCGTGAATTCCGTCGAGATTTATACTACCCGTCCAGAACGCGCAGCCATGCTCGTTACCGTCGTTATCGATGAAATTGGATACTGTGAGAGTCTTGTTGTGCATCATGTCTGCCGCTGACTTGTCGCCGTAGGAAAGCCAATAAGCCTTACGGAAGGTCATGAAATCCGCAACGGTTTTACCTTCTATATAAGCGCTGTCCTTGAGATGAGACGTAAAATATGCGTCGAAATCACCGTCGGGGCGGATAGTGCCGTCGTTCATACGAACGGCTGACGCGTCGATCTGACCGATAACGGTTACCTCAATACCCTTGCGAGCCGCCTCAACGAGTAGATAGGAGAGGCGGTAGTATCCGTCCTCGGAATAGTCCTCGTCAAAGAGGTTTTTCATATTTCCGTATTCGGGGCTTTCGGGGTCAAGGCACGCCGCAAGATAAACCGACAGGTGGAAGGACGTTACGGTTATGGAAACGTTCTCCGTGGGATGTGCATCCTTATATCTTATACATTGATATATGAGCACCGCTTGGGGGAAGTTGGGGTTATTTCCTGCTTCGCTTGAGTCTATAAAGAAGTTATAAAGAGATACCGTTTTTCCGTTAATGTTTTTATACTCCGTAGCCGTTCTGCTCAAAAAGTCGTTTGTAAGCGGCTTCATTACCTCGTTTCGGTCGCTTTCCTCCTTATCGGTCACGTTTCCCGAAACCGAGTTGTCTCCCGATGATGGGGGAGGGGCTTCATCGCCCTGCTGACCGGGAGTACAGGAGACGATAGAAACGGCGATAATTAAAATACACAGTACAAGTGATAAGATCCTTACTTTCATTTTCGTTCTCCAATGGGTTTAGATAGCGGTGTACGGACCCTTGCCGTGAATACTGTCTGCGGGGAAGGTTACGTTAGCCGTCTTGATATAGAGCTTTGCCTTTGCCGTATTGCTCCATGCGGTATGACCGCCGTTGGGACACATATCGTCGTCGTGACCGCCGTGAGCGCAAGTAACATCAATATCGTCAACGTCAACGGTAGCAGTATTGCCGCTAAAGCTTCCCGCGTTTACCGTAAGGCTCGTGTCGGTTGTGGTGATGTAAATAGCTCCGCCCTTAAGCGCGGTGTTGCCTGTAGCCGTTAAGTTATCTACCGTCATAACGGCAGCGCCGGTTATGTATATGAAGCCGCCGCCATATGAGCCGGTAGAGGAGTTTTCGGTTGCCGTGATAGATGCGAGCGTAATGCTTGCGGCTTCATCTGCGTACATAGCGCCGCCGTTTCCTGCAGAGGAGTTAGAGGAGAACGTCAACAGTACGTTTTGGAAGCCTTCGTCGTGCTTGAGCGTAGCGCCGGTAGCGTATAATGCGCCGCCGCCCTTTTTGGAGGTGTTTTCAGTGAACGTTACGTTTGCGTTAAATACGGTCAGCGAGCCCGTGGTCGCATAGACGGCGCCACCCTTGGTGGTAGCTGCGTTCTTCGAGAAGCTTGCCGTAGCGTTAAATTTCAAAACTGTATTCTCTGAAACTACGTATATAGCTCCACCCGTTTTGGTTGAGGTGTTTTCGGTGAATTCGGAGCTTGCGTTAAACGTGAGAAGTCCTGCCGACGTAATATACGCTGCGCCACCGGACTCTCCCGCGCTGTTTTTGCCAAACGTGGACACGCCGTTTACCGTTACGTTTGCTGCTTTTGAAACGTACATAGCGCCGCCGTTTCCGCCTGCGGTGTTATCTGTGAATACGAGCTTGGGAAGAGTTAAAACGGTATCGGTGTAGGCATATATAGCTCCGCCGTTCTTTGTTGCAGAGCATTCGGTGAAAGTGAGAGTTATATCGTTGGAGCTACAATCTACGGTAGACGCTCCCGTTACGAATATTGCGCCGCCGCCCGACGCTGCGGAGTTTTTAGTGAAGGTGGGAGAGCCTATGAAGGTCACGGAGCTCTTTCCTGTGAGATAAAGTGCGCCTCCGTTGCCGTATCCGTCGGTTTCGACCGCTTTGTTTTCTGTGAAGGAAACGGTACCTATCTTGCCGATAGCGCCTCTGGTCACGTCGCCGGAGTCTGCAAAGCAGATAGCTCCGCCTCGGTCGGCAACGTTCTTTTGGAACACGCCGCCGTCGATGCGCGCTATTCTCGGAGAAAGGTCTTTTTTGCTGTAATACGCGAATATCGCGCCGCCCTTGGAAACAGCCGTATTTTCAGTAAAGACTGCATAGGTTACTATAAGCTCGCCTGCTGCGTTTATCGCGCCGCCGTTGACGCCTGCGGAGTTGCCGCTGAAGGTGGTGTTACCCATTACGTGCGTCGTGCTCTGGTGTGACATAAATACGGCTCCGCCGGAGCTTTCGCAGGAGTTTTCGGATATGAGCGCGGGATTGCCCGTTCCGTCGTTTCCGATAACGCAGTTAGAGTACTGCGAGTCTGCCATGTATATGGCTCCTCCGTATACTGCCGCAGTATTGCCGCTTACGGTTCCGCCGTAAATGTTAGTGCTGCGGTAATTGTAAACTGCACCTCCGCGAGCTGCGGAGCAGCTTGAGATAGTACCGCCGTACATATTGAAGGTTCCGTGACTGTATACTGCGCCGCCGCAGGAGGCGTTGTTGTAGCCTTCGGTCTGTTCCTCCTCGGAGGTGTTCTTTTCGTCCTTGGTATTGACCTTACAGTTTGAGATAGTACCGCCGTACATATTGAATTCGCCGTCGGCTATCATAGCTGCCGCGCCGCCTGCACGCAGGGGATGGTCGAGGAAGTACGCAGTGTCTGCCGAAAGTCTTGAATTGTCGAGCTTCGTGTGATTGATTATGGAAGTGCCGTCGTAAACGTTAAGCTTTGCGCTGTTGGTGAGGAAGAATGCGCTTCCTGCAACGGTTACGGTGGTGTTCGCGCTGTTTCCGTCTACCGTAAGCGTTGCACCCTCGGCGGGCTTTACGGTAAGAATGGCAATTCTGTCGAGAAGCACGGGATTTTCTCCGTTCGCGCCCTCGCCTATAACGAACAGATCGCCTGCAAATGCGGGATCTCTCGTGAGCGTGTGGTTCTCCGTTGCGGTGATGGTGACGTCGTCCGTTACGTACAACGTTTCATTTATTATAATATCTGCGGTTACCGTTATGTTCTTCGTTCTACCGAGAACGTGAGCCTTAAGCTCGGCAAAGGTTGCCGCCGTTCCGCTTTCTGCGGGAGCCTGGGGCTGACCGCCTGCGCTCTCGTTGCCGCCGTTGTCGCTGTTATTGGTGTCGCTTTCCGGCGTGGTATCTGCTGACGTATTTGCTTCCGTTTGGATATCATCGGTGGATACGTCGGAGGAATCCGCGCCCGTGGAGTCGTTCGTCTTGCACGAACAAAGAGTGATAAGTACAAGTAAAACGAGGGAAATCAAGATCAAAAATCTCTTTTTCATAATTTTTTAAAATTCCTTTCATAGAAAATCAATTTATTATATCATATATATTAAATTTTGTCAATAAGTAATTTATTTTATAATTAAAGGTAGAATTTTGTCGAACGGATTTTGTGAAAAATGGAAATTGTTAACAAAATGTAACCTTTGTGGGATAAGTATTGCAAAACGATGGGTTTTATATTATAATATACGATGGAGTACGATGGAGTAATATCGTGCTCGAAAAGCGTCAATAATAAAATAAAATATATTGAGGAGAAAAAACAAATGACCAACAACAAGTACGTTCTTGACTGGATCAAGGAAATGGCTGCTATGACACAGCCTGACAGCATCGTGTGGATCGACGGCTCTGAAGAACAGGCAGAGGCACTCCGCGCAGAGGCATGCTCTACCGGTGAGATGATCAAGCTCAACGAAGAGCTCCTTCCCAACTGCTATCTTCACAGAACTGCAGTAAACGACGTTGCACGCGTTGAGGGAAGAACCTTTATCTGTACCTCCAAGAAAGAGGACGCAGGAAATATCAATAACTGGATGGACCCAGAGGAGTGCTACGCAAAGCTTACCAAGCTTTACACCGGCTCTATGAAGGGAAGAACCATGTACGTTATCCCTTACTCCATGAGTATCGTAGGCTCTCCCTTCGCTAAATACGGAATTGAGCTTACCGACTCCATCTACGTCGTTCTTAACATGCTTATT
>JAZQTY010000126.1:0-7764 GCA_045631025.1 Eubacteriales bacterium | reverse complement strand
CCTCTGCATCAACGTCAGCAAGGTCAAGCTTTGTCTGCATAGAAACCACCTCGTTGGTGATTCCTGCAAGTCTCTGCTCCTTAACCTCGCCAAGGCAAAGAATAACCTTCATGCCTGCGGCAAGAGCAGCCTTGGTGCGGAGGTTAACGGTAGTGTCGGTCTCTCCAAAGTACTGTCTGCGCTCGCTGTGACCGATGATAACGTACTCAACGCCGATAGCCTTGAGCATCTTTGCGGAAACCTCGCCCGTGTAAGCGCCCTTTTCCTCGTAGTGAACGTTCTCGGCGCCGATCTTGATGTTAGAGCCCTCTGCAGCCTTCATAGCGGCAGCGATGGTTACGTAGGGTGCGCAGAAGATAACGTCACATTTGTCCTTGCCCGCAACCATGGGCTTGATCTCATTTATAAAAGCGGTTGCTTCGTCGGGCGTGAACTCCATCTTCCAGTTGCCCGCGCTAACTGTTCTTCTCTTTGCTGGATTCATTTTTCGTTCTCCTTATAGTGATTACTTGTCCTGAAGGCAAGCTATACCGGGAAGCTCCTTACCCTCGAGGAACTCAAGAGAAGCTCCGCCACCGGTAGAAATGTGAGTCATCTTTGCAGCGTAGCCAAGCTTTTCAACCGCCGCTGCGGAGTCACCGCCTCCGATAATGGAGATAGCGCCGCTTTCAGCAACTGCGTCAGCAACCGCCTCGGTGCCTGCAGCAAAGTTCTTCCACTCGGAAACACCCATAGGTCCGTTCCAAACGACGGTGCCTGCGCCCTTGATAGCGTTCGCGAAGAGCTCGCGAGTTTTAGGACCGATGTCGAGTCCCATCCAGTTTTCGGGCATAGCGGTAGAATCAACTACCATGTGCTCGGTGTTTTCATCGTACTCACGTCCAAGAACGTTGTCAACGGGGAGCATGAAGTTAACGCCTTTAGCCTTTGCCTTTGCAACCATTTCGTTTGCAAGGTCAAGCTTGTCGTCCTCACAAAGAGAGGTTCCGATGTTGTGACCTGCCGCCTTGAAGAAGGTGTAAGCCATACCGCCACCGATGATGAGGGTATCAACCTTTTCAATGAGGTTGTTGATAACGCCGATCTTGTCCGAAACCTTTGCGCCACCGAGAATAGCAACGAAGGGACGAGCGGGATCTGCGAGAGCCTTACCCATAACGGAAATTTCCTTCTGGATGAGGTATCCGCAAACAGCGGGGAGATAATCAGCAACGCCTGCGGTAGAAGCGTGAGCCCTGTGAGCAGAGCCGAACGCGTCGTTTACGAAAATATCGCCGTACTCGGAGAGCGCCTTTGCGAAGTCAGCGCCGTTCTTGGTCTCTCTTGCATCGAAGCGAACGTTCTCGATAAGAACAGCCTCGCCGGCGTTGAGAGCTGCAACCTTTGCCTTTGCGTCGTCGCCGATTATATCTTCAGCGAAGGTAACCTTGCCGCCGAGAAGCTCGTTAAGTCTGTCTGCAACGGGCTTAAGAGTAAACTTCTTCTTGTCGTCAAGAGCCTTCTTAAGAAGATCAGCGGTAGCAGCAGCCTGCTCGGACTCGGGGAGAGCGGCAACCTTCTGCTTTTCCTTCTTGGTAAGACCGAATCCCTCGGTAAAGATGCTGTGGGGCTTGCCCATGTGAGAGCAGAGAACAACCTTTGCGCCCTTCTCAAGCAAGTACTTGATAGTGGGGAGAGCCTCTACTATTCTCTTGTCGGAGGTGATAACACCGTCCTTGAGCGGTACGTTGAAGTCGCAGCGAACAAGCACGCGCTTGCCGGCAACGTCAATATCTTCAACTGATTTTTTGTTGTAGGTCATTTTAGTATATCCACCTTTCTAATAATTTACCAAATAATAGTATAACACAAACTTACGAATATATCAATAGGTATTCGTTAAAAATTTATCTTTTTCTTCTCTCTGCCTCGAGCTTGGAGTATACGCAGCCGCACCAATTCTGGCGGTAAAGACCGTATTCCTCTGAAAGCTTGCAGGAGCGCAGATATCCGCCCTTCTTTTTAAAGTCGGAATACAGATATTTTACGCCGTATTTTTCTGACGTTTCCTCACCAATCTTCGCCAAAAGCTCCGCGTTTTTGTGGGGGCTTATTGAAAGAGTTGTGGTGAAATAGTCAAATTTGCCGTTTTTTGCGGCAATAGCCGACTCCTCAAGTCGAAGCCGAAAGCATCGCTCACAGCGCTCGCCGCCCTCGGGGACGTTTTCAAATCCTTTTGCAATCTCAAAAAGGCGCTCGGGCTCGTATTTTGATGCAAGAATATTGACCTTGCCGTCGAGCTTTGCATCGCGCAAGAAGCGTTCGAGCTCACAAAGACGGGTATTGTATTCTGCTTCGGGAAAAATATTGGGGTTGTAGAAAAAGAGGGTTATTTTGAAAAAATTTGACAGATACTCCAAGACGTAGCTTGAGCAGGGCGCGCAGCAGGCGTGAAGTAAAAGCGTCGGTCGCACGCCTCGCTTTTCAAGCTCTGCGAGCGTTTTGTCAAGCATTAACTGATAGTTTTGCTTCATTTCTTATTTCGCGTCTGAATTCGCAAATTTTTCGTTGTACTGCTCGATGCAGTTTGAAATTATACGAAGCGCCTCTTCGCGGGTGAATAGCTCCTTTACGGCAGTCTGCTTGTTCTCAAGCTGCTTATAAACGGTGAAAAAATGCATCATTTCATCAAAAATGTGGTGGGGGAGCTCGTCTATCGAGTGAATTCTGTTGTAGGAGGGGTCCGAGAAGGGAACGGCAATAATTTTATCGTCGAGCGCTCCGCCGTCGATCATTCGCATAGCGCCGATCGGGAAAACTCTTACGAGCGTAAGGGGCTGGATTGCTTCGTTGCAAAGCACCAATACGTCAAGGGGGTCGCCGTCGTCCGCATACGTGCGCGGAATAAAGCCGTAGTTTGCGGGATAGTGTGTTGCCGTGTAGAGCACTCTGTCAAGTCGGAGAAGTCCCGTGCGCTTGTCAAGCTCATATTTGCAGTTGGAGTGCTTGGAGATCTCTATTACCGCAGTAAAGTCCTCGGGGGTTATTTCTGCGGGAGAAATGTCGTGCCAGATATTCATAACGTTAGTCCTTTCCGTACTTAATTATTTGACGTATTCAAATTCGAGGTCGTAGATACAAACGGTGTCGCCCTCGCCGCAGCCCTTTTCCTCAAGCATGGTGAAAACTCCGCTGTTTTTGAGTACCTTTTGCAGATAATTCATGGACTCGTAGTCGCTGAAGTTTATCTGACCGAGCAGATTGTAGAGCCAATCGCCCTCAACGTAGTAGGTGTCGTTCTCGCGGCGAATCTTGGTTTCACGCGATTTTTCCACGAAAGCGTCCTCGGGAGAGTACTCCTCGGCGTAAACAAGCATTGGAGGAAGCTCTGCAAGCAGCTTTGCACATCGGCTGATAAGCTCGTCAAGTCCCTCGCCCGTTATGGCAGAAACGTAAAAAAGCTCACATCCAAGCTTTGCAACGTATTTTTCAAACGCATCAACGTCAACGTACTCGCGGTCAAGCGAATCGCACTTGTTAGCAACGATTATCTGCGGACGCTTTGAAAGCTCCTCGCTGTATTTCTTAAGCTCGGTGTTTATCATTTTAATATCGTCAACGGGATTTCTGCCCTCAAAGCAGGAAATGTCGACGACGTGGAGCAACAGCCTGCATCTGTCGACGTGACGGAGAAATTCGTGCCCGAGTCCGAGTCCTTCGGACGCGCCCTCGATAAGCCCGGGAATATCCGCCGCAACGAAGCCGCTCTCACCGCCCGTGCGAACGACTCCGAGATTGGGAGAGAGGGTGGTGAAGTGGTAGTCAGCGATCTTCGGCTTTGCCGCACTTATTGAGGAAAGAATAGACGACTTTCCGACGCTTGGATATCCGATAAGTCCGACGTCGGCAAGCATGCGAAGCTCAAGCGTTACCTCGCGCTCCTCGCCCTTCGTTCCGTTCTTTGCAAAATTGGGAAGCTGACGTGTGGGCGTTGCAAAGTGCTTATTGCCCCAACCGCCTCTGCCGCCCTTGCAGCAGATATAGTCCGCGCCGTCGTTTTCGGTCATGTCGTGAATGATCTTACCCGTAGCCGTGTCTCTTATAATAGTTCCGGGGGGGACCATAATTATAAGGTCGGGCGCAGTAGCTCCGTGAAACTTATTGCCCTTGCCGTTGCCGCCGTTTTCAGCGATAAACTTGTGCTTGTAACGGAATGCGAGCAGGGTGTTCGTGCCTTCGTCAATGCGGAAAACCACGTTTCCGCCGTGACCGCCGTCACCGCCGTCGGGACCGCCCTGGGCTACGTATTTTTCTCTGTGAAAGGCGATCGCGCCGTTTCCGCCGTCTCCTGCCTTTATATAAATTTTTACGTTATCTACAAACATTTTTGAAACTCCTTTTCGTGAGTCTTGTGGTTAAAACGATTTCTCAAAAAGAGAGGTGAAGATCTGCTTCCAATCCTTGAAATCGTGGTGTGTCTCATCAACGGTAAGCCCGTCTCGAAGCGGAGAGGGATAGCCCTCCTCCCATACGGCGATCACCTTGCCTGCACCTGCTGCCTTTGCCGCCGTAATTCCGCTCGTTCCGTCCTCAAATACCGCGCACTCCGCGGGAGTAAGACCGAGGCGCTCTGCCGCGATCAAATATATATCGGGGGCGGGCTTACAGTTAAATTCACCGGTCGCGTAAATTACGTTATCGTAAGAAAACCAACGCTCAAGACCAAGCTCCTTAAGATAAAAATCTACGTTAAGCTTTGGTGAGCCGGTCGCTATACAGTAGGGAATATCGCTGCTCTTCAAAAAATCAAGCATACTGCAAATGTCGTCCGATATGCGGTAGCGATCGGGCTCTGCGAGTATGAGCTGCTGGTATCTGCTTTCCTTGAATTCCTCAAAATCGGCGAGAAGCTCGTCCGAGGCGTTGGGGACGTAATAGCCTCTGAAAATGTCCTCGTTGCTTCTGCCAAAGAACGTGCGGAGCATAAATTCATTGTCTCGAGGCTCAACGCCGTAGCGCTCGAAGGCTTCAAAGAATGCGCGCAGATGAAGCTCGCTGTCAAAGAAGAGCGTGCCGTTGAAGTCGAAAATCAGTCCTTTTATTGCCGACATTGGTTATTCTCCCCTCATTTTTATTACGATTTTTATGGGAGTGCCCGAAAAACCAAAGGTCTGTCGCAGACAATTTTCAAGATATCTCTGATATGAAAAATGGAAAAGCTCTACGTTGTTGCAGAAGAACACGAACGTGGGTGGAGCCACGCTTGCCTGCGTCATGTAGTATATCTTCAGACGCTTGCCCTTGTCGGAGGGAGGCTGTACTCTCGTCGTAGCCTCGGCAAGCACCTCGTTGAGCATACCCGTGGAAATTCTGGTGTTCGCCTGATTATGAACGTAGGTGATGTGTCCGAACAGAGTGCTTATTCTTTGACCTGTGAGCGCGGAAACGTAAACGATTGGGGCGTAGGGCATGTATGCAAGCGCGGTTCTTATTCTCTCGTTAAAGCTGTTGACCGTGCTATTATCCTTTTCGATGCTGTCCCACTTGTTCACTACGATAATGCAAGCCTTGCCCGCCTCGTGCGCGATTCCCGCGATCTTCTCGTCCTGCTCGGTAATTCCCGTGCCTGCGTCTATCATGATAAGGCAGACGTCTGCTCGCTCAACTGCCATGTGGGCGCGAAGCACGCTGTATTTTTCGATTTTATCGTTTATCTTGGACGAGCGACGGATACCGGCAGTATCGATAAAGGTAAACTTGCCGTGCTCGTTTTCTATTTGAGTATCAACGGCGTCGCGCGTAGTTCCCGCGATATTTGAAACGATGAGTCTGTTTTCCCCAACGATACGGTTGATTATAGACGACTTACCCGCGTTAGGCTTACCGATAACGGCAACCTTGATGCTATCGTCCTCGTCTTCCTCCTCTTCAGTCTCGGGCAGAGCCTTCAAGACCTCGTCGAGAATATCGCCGGTTCCGCTTCCGTGAACGGACGAGAGGGCGATCGGCTCGCAGTCGAAGCCAAGCTCGTAAAACTCGTAAAACTCAAAGGGAAGATTGCCCACGCTGTCGCATTTGTTTATGCAAGGAATAATGGGCTTTCCGCTTTTTTGAAGCATAACGGCAATATCTCTGTCGGATGCGGTAAGACCTGCTCTGACGTCGCACATAAAGAGAATAACGTCGGCGTTGTCTATTGCAAGCTGGGCTTGAGTGCGCATCTGCTGAAGGATTATATCGTCGGTTTTGGGCTCTATTCCGCCCGTGTCTATAACTATAAGACGGCGTCCGCCCCACTCGGTCTCTCCGTATATACGGTCGCGCGTAACGCCCGGAACGTCCTCAACGATAGAGCGGCGCTCGCCGATAAGCTTATTAAAAAGCGTGCTTTTTCCTACGTTAGGTCTGCCAACTATGGCAATTACTGGTTTTGACATTTTTATACACCTCTTTTCGGGTATTGATCAAGTATTGATACCGAGAACTGTTGAAATAAAATCTTGCGCCTCTGCTCCGCACGGTGTGACGGTCACTCCGAGCGCCTCTCCTATTTCGGCGGGAGAAACGTCGTCGAGAAGCACGTCGCCCTCCGCACGCAGGCATGACGAAGGAATAAGAAGAGCGTCTCCGAGCTCCTTGCCGCCAAGCTGACTTATAATGTCCTTGCCCGTCAGCAAGCCCGAAACGGTTATCCGTTCTCCAAAGAAATAGTTTTCTATGGGGTAAACGTTAATTGACAGATATTTGAAGCGCTCGCAAAGAATATTGGCAAGGCCCTTTATGTGGTCGTACGCGGCGCGCCCCGTTGCGATCGAAACGGAACGGTGGATATTCTCGTGTGGCGCGTACCTTTCCTCGTCATCAAGCTCCGCGAGCACCGACGTGCGCATATCCGTCAGCATACCGACACCGTTTTCTATTTGCGCGTAATCCTCGTAAAAGGAGTCGTCGGGAAGTGGAAGCCCCGCGCTTATATAAAGCTCGTCCGCAGGGTAAAACAGGCGCGTGCCGTGCTTGTACTTGCACATGTCGCCGAAGTCGTTTATCTGCTTAATGACCGCTGCGCACTCTTCGGGAGTAAAGGATTCTAAATGATAAAGCCCGTCGCGGAAGCGCGTAAGTCCCGCAGGAACTATTGAGGTGCTTTGTACGGCGGGAGCAAGCGCTTCGAGATCGCACATAGTGCGGTCAAGCTCTGCGCCGTCGTTAAGTCCCTTGCACAGAACTATCTGGCAGCAGAGAGTGAGTCCTGCGTCCGCAAAGCGTTTAAGATAGGACAGAACCTCTCCCGAACGCTTATTTTTCATCATTTTTACGCGTAGCTCGGGATTGGTGGTATGCACCGATACGTTGATGGGAGAAATGTGCATGTCGATTATTCTTCGAACGTCCTTCTCCTCAAGATTCGTCAGCGTTATATAGTTTCCGTGCAGGAAAGACAGGCGCGCGTCGTCGTCCTTAAAATAGAGCGATTTGCGCATACCTTTAGGGAGCTGATCGATAAAGCAGAATACGCATTTATTGCGACAGGACTGCTTTTTATCCATCAGCGGAGTGCTGAAATCAAGACCGATGTCGTCATACTCTGATTTTAGTATTCTGATTTTTTTGAAGCTTCCGTTTCTTACTATTATGAGCGTTACGTCGTTGCTTGCAAGATAAAAGCGGTAATCAAGAACGTCGCGTATTTCCTTACCGTTTATGGATACGAGGATATCCTCGGGCAAAATTCCCGCTTTGTCTGCCCGACTCTTTTTTTGTACGTCGGTTATCTTTACCATAGAG
>JAZQTY010000125.1:0-2058 GCA_045631025.1 Eubacteriales bacterium | reverse complement strand
GCGGCGTCTGAATTTACCGAGGAGCTTTTCGTAGGAGCTTTTCTCGGTGGTGGTATCCGTGTCCATACGGAGCACGGTCGCGTCGGGCAAAAGATTTCCAAGCTCCTGCTCGACTCTTTGCGTGCCGTATCCCATTCTTGCAAGATGCGCTCCGCCGCAGGACGGACAAGACGTGGGAACGGGTATTCTCTTACCGCACCAATGGCAGGCAAGGTATCCTGTGTCGTAGCTTGGACTCGTCGTGTGGTACGTCATTGAAACGCTGCACTCGGGGCACTTTACGGCGCCGCCGCAGCTGCGACAGCTCAAAAAGTTATTGTAGCCTCTGCGGTTGAGGAAAAGAATGGATTGGTTATTATCCTGCTTGTTTTTCAAGAGTCGGGAGCAGAGAGCCGCACCGAGCGGAGAGGCGTTTCCCGCCTGAAGCTCGGGACGCATATCCTCAATAATAGCCGTGGGGAGCTTTGCTTTTCCGTATCTCTTGTTCAATTCGATAAGAGTATATTTTCCGTCAAGCGCCTTTTTATAGCTTTCAAAGGACGGCGTTGCGGACGCAAGCAGCATAAGACCGTTGTGGTACGCCGCGCGATATCTTGCAACGTCTCGCGCGTGATACTTGGGATTCATATCGGATTTGTAGGTGTGCTCCTGCTCCTCGTCGATAATTATGAGTCCTACGTCGGAGAGGGGGGCGAAAATCGCCGAGCGCGTTCCGATGACCACGTCGGCGCTGCCGTTTTTAATACGGCGGAAGGTGGCAACGCGCTCTCCGAGCGAGGGAGCCGGATGAACTATTGCTACTCGGTCTCCGTAGCGTGAGCAGAATATTCGCAGGGATTGAGGGGTAAGCGCTATTTCGGGCAAAAGAACGATAACGCCTCTGCCTCGCTCGAGCATGTGGTCGATAGCCTTTAGCATAACGCTCGTCTTGCCGCTTCCCGTAACACCGTGAAGCAGAGCCGCCTGCGGCTTTCCCGAATCGGCAAGCTCGCAAAGGGTATTTAAGGCTGCGGCTTGCTCGTCGTTCAGAGTAAGCTCCGATTGCTCGCGCTCAAGGCTTATCGCCGCAAGCCCTCTGTCCACGGCGTTCTGTTCGCGAAGCACGAGAGCCTTGTCGCAAAGTGCTTTTATTTGAGCTCTTGAAGCGCCCGTTTCGTTTATCAAGTCGCCCTCGCCGACGCTTGCGCCCTTGCTTGCAAGGAAGCGAAGTATCTCGCAGTGCTTTGACGAGCGAAGCTTTACCGAGGAGTCGAAGCCCTCTGCTATTGCCTCTGCCCGCTCGCGTGAGATCAAGAGCGAATAGGCGACGGAATATTTTTCTCCCGCCGTCTTTACCGTTATATCCTTTGCAAGGGCGCCGCACGCAACGAGCCGCTTGATCGCAGACTCGTAGGAGGGGCCGAACTTGCTTCTGACGGTGGCTATCGGAACGGTTCCGTGCTTTTCGACGTATTTGAGTAGGAGAAGCGTAGCTTCGTCGAGCTTTGAGGTATCCCCACTGCCCGTCGCCGTCACTGTTTCCTCCATTCGGGAAAAAGCAGAGGTGGGTACTACCGCTTTAGCGGCATCACCCACCGTGCATAACGTATGCTCCTTAAGAAAAAGGCAAAGTCCCAAGGTTTCCTCGGAGAGGGACATGGTTTTATCGCATACGCCGAGCACGGACTTGTAGTCGATCCTCGTATCCTCCGGCTTTTCCTTCAGAGATACCACCAAGCCTATTTTTTTGTGGTTTGATACTCCAAAGGGCACGGTAACGAAATCGCCGCAGACTATTTCTCCGCGGAGAGTCGGGGGGATATAATAGTCGAAAACGTTGTCGATACTGTAAGGAGTATCGAGCAGATGTATACCGGCGTATGCAGACATAATTCCTCCGGAAGCTTTAATTTTCGGTATTTTCGGTTGCAACCTCGGTGGCGTCGTTAGCCTCTGCGGCGTCCGCCTCAACTCTTACTATTTTGAACGTACCGTTGTGTATTTTCGTGATGGCGTTCTTAACTGCCTTCTCCTCGCGGTATTCCTTGTTGAGCTGATTGATGACGTTGCGGTCAGCCT
>JAZQTY010000124.1:0-21629 GCA_045631025.1 Eubacteriales bacterium | reverse complement strand
GCGGCAGTTGAGCGACGTCCCGTATATGACGGAGAGCGTCTGCGTACCGTTAATGAGCCTACTGTGAGATACCGAAGTACTCCCACAAGATATGAAACACCCGAAAACCACGGCATAAGAGAGCAACGAGCTCCTAATCGTAAAAGGATGTAAAGAGGTGAAGCCTTATGTCAGAAGCAAATAAGCAGACTGTTGGTGACGGTCAGGACAATTACGCGGGAGCTGCCAAGCAAGGATATAAGGCGGCAAGGAAGATTGCCGGGAAAGCAGCAAGCAAGACCGCAGAGGCTACGGTAAATGCCGCAGCCTCAAGTGTAAAGGCAGGAGTTGAGAGTGGAAAGGCAGTAGCCGAGATCGCGGCAGGAACGGCTTCCGGAGGTCCGTGGGGAGCTATTATATCTGCGGCGTGGTCATTAAGACATACGCTGTTTAAGATACTTGTCTGTATTTGTCTTTTCGTAGTTATCCTTATTACTATGATAGTTTCTTTGCCCGACATAATTTTTCAGGATATAAAAGCCAACTTTTCGGGAGTTGAAAATATAGAAGTAAATACCTTAGAGGTAACTTATTTCAGCCTTGCGGACGATATACAAAAGAGTATTGACAAAGCTTATGAGAAGGCAAAGAATAAGGCGTGGTCAATTATTTCCAATGAAACATACGATAGAGAATTATCCGTATGTCAATTTGATGCTACTCTTGACGAGTCCTACAATTACGACGTTGCATATATCCTTTCGGTATATTCTATATCAAGAGAACAGAACGGGACAAGCAGAGCACAGCTATTAAATACGCTTGAGACACAGGCAGATACGTTATTTACCGTCGTTACCCAAGAGAAAACAGCAGAGGTTACAAGAACGGTTGATGGAGAAGAGATAACCTACAATGTCACCTATGCTGTGTGTACCATAGAGCTTTACGACAGGGAAAAGCTATTGAGTGTATTCGGTGTCGATAAGGATAGCGAATATAAAAATTTTGGAATAAGCTGTGGGACGTATGCCGAGTATATGGCAAACGCTTTGAATATGACCTTGAGTGGAATAGAGAAAAAGTAAAGGAGTGTTTATGGAAGAAGAAAAAATATATGCAATACCCGCGAACTATACTGATTCGGGAAGACTTTTTGGCGGAATGGTATCGATGAGAAATGCAATAGAAACGCTTGTTATCGTGGTATCTCTTGGCTACGTTGAGCTTTTTCTCATACCTATGGCTGTTATGGCAAAGGTAATAGTTGCCGTTGTCACTCTGATACCGCTTGGAATGGTATCTATGATGGGGATTGACGGTGACTCACTGTTCGGATACTTGGGGAATATTCTCAGCTTTTTGACACATAAGAGGAAACTGCATTTCAGGAGACCTGACGATGAGCAAGCAAAGAAATGAGTACGTGCAGGATTTTATTCCCGTTAAGAACATTCGTCACGGTATCATAGAAACCACCGATGGCAGGTATATTAAAATACTTGAAATCGAGCCTATAAACTTTATGCTTCGCTCTGAAAAAGAGCAGTTCGAGATAATATCTTCTTTTGCAAATTGGTTGAAAATATCACCTATGCGCTTACAGTTTAAGTCTGTGACAAGGAAGGCTGACTATGAGAAGCATATTGCAAGATTGCGTGAGGAATTAAAGCATGAGGATAATCCCAAATGTAAGGAGCTGACCGAGGGATATATCGGTCTTCTTCGGGACGTTGGAAGAAGCGACGCATTGACAAGGCGTTTCTTTCTGATATTCCAATATGAAGACCTTGTAAAAACCGATGATTTTGGAAAGATCTACGCGAAAATTGAGGTGGCAGAGCAGAACGCAAGAGCTTATTTTGCTCAGTGCGGTAATAACATTCTTCAGCCGCAAAACGAGGATGAGGCAGTAGCAGAGATCATTTATACGTATTTTAACAGGAACTCATGCACCGATGAGCCGTTCGCGGACAGAGCACAGCGTATCATACTCGACCGTATGAAGATGGAGGGTAAAACGCTTGGTGTTGATACTATCCCGGATATTCCCGTCCTTGATTTTGTCTCTCCGCGCGGTATCGACCTTACGCATAGCTCTTACGTAATTATGGACGGCTTATACTATACCTTTCTCTACATTAGAGCAAACGGCTATCCGAGTGCAGTGAGAGCGGGGTGGACTTCCTTACTTATAAACGCAGGCGAGGGTATCGACGTGGACGTTCATTTGAGGAAGGAAAGCAGGAGTAAGACCATTGACAAGGTGGCACAGCGAATACGTCTTAACCGCACAAAAATGAATGGGGTTCAGGATACGAGCACCGATTATGAGGAACTTGTAAATTCGATACAAGCGGGCTACTACATAAAAAACGGACTTGCCAACAATAATGAAGACCTGTTCTATATGTCGGTTTTTATTAGTGTTTCGGCAAAGACGCTTGATGAAATGCTTTGGAGAAAACAGCAGATAGTGGATATGATGAAATCAATGGATATACAGATATCCGATTGCAGATTCCAGCAGGAGGCGGCGCTTCGTTCTGTAATGCCATTCCTTTATATAGAGCCACATCTTGAAAAGAAGTCCAAGCGGAACGTACTGACGGGCGGAGCTGCATCAACGTATATGTTTACGAGCTTTGAAATGTCAGACGATTCGGGAGTATTGCTCGGTATTAACCGTCACAATAATTCGCTATGCGTCCTTGACCTGTTTAACACAAGAAGGCATAAGAATGCCAATCTCAATATTATAGGCACGAGCGGAGCGGGAAAGACGTTCACGCTTCAACTTCTCGCACTCAGAATGAGAATGAGAGGTATCCAGTGCTTTACCATAGCTCCCATTAAGGGACACGAATTTCACCGAGCCTGCCAGCAAATAGGAGGTAGCTTTATCAAGATCGCCCCCGGCTCTCCACACTGTATCAACGTGATGGAAATACGGCATACGGTATCTCCCGAAGCAACTCTTATTGATGAAAATTCGTCTTTCTCGGACGTTTCAATGCTCGCAAGAAAGATACAGCAATTGATGGTTTTCTTCTCACTGCTCATACCCGATATGACCAATGAAGAAGAACAGCTTCTCGATGAGGCTCTACTGAAAACCTATGCGGATTTCGGCATTACACACGATAACGATAGCCTTTATGAGGATAAGAACGCTGTACCACCTATAATGAAGCCGATGCCTATTCTTGAAGATCTATATAAGAATTTAATGAATGACAAAAGACAAACACGGATATCCGTCATTCTCAGACGATTTGTAACAGGCTCAGCGCAGTCCTTCAACCAACAGACCAACGTGAATCTGTCAAACAAATGCGTTGTGATTGATCTCTCGGAGCTTAAAGGCAAGCTACTTCCCATAGGAATGGTTATTGCTCTTGACTATATCTGGGACAAGATAAAATCCGATATTACCGAGAAGAAAGCGGTCATTATTGATGAAATATGGCAGCTTGTTGGAGCGCCCTCAAACAAGATGGCGGCGGAATTTTGCTTGACTGTATTCAAAACGATACGAGGCTTTGGCGGTGCGGCAGTAGCGGCAACGCAAGACCTATCAGACTTCTTCGGACTTGATGACGGAAGATACGGAAGGGCGATTATCAACAACAGTCAGAATAAGATCGTGCTCAATCTTGAGTATGATGAAGCAGCGTATGTAAGAGACGTACTTCGTCTATCAGATGCCGAAATGAGAGCAATAACGCATTTCGAAAGAGGAGAAGCGCTTATATGTTCGGGAAATAACAAAGCTCCCGTAACGGTTACAGCGTCAAGTGCCGAACAGCAGATGATTACCACAGACCGCTCGGAGCTTGAAAAAATACTTGCCCAAAGACAAAAAAATAAAGAATAACAGGAGGAACAAATATGCTTTTGCAGGATGAACAGCATATAGTGAAATGGCTGTCGCAATATGGCGTGTTATCAAGAACGCAGATAATCCGTATGCTGCAAAAGCCTAAAGCGACAGCCGACAGAATACTTAAAAGCCTGAAAAAACAAATGAGGATAGCCGACGTAAGCGGGGGATATTACGTGGGGCTAGATAAGATGTGCCGTCCCGATCAGCGTACAATTCTTGCCGTATGGGTGCTACTGAGGTTCATTGATGAGGTTGAGCCAATGGCGCATTATCCCGCATCGTACCCTTCACAGCTTTTCTTCTTGAAGGGGAATACAGGGTATGAAATAGTGGTGCTTTACGAGGGTGAGGGAAGTAATCTCAGGTTATTACAGCCCGAGGAAGACCTAAAATATATCATTGTAGTACCGCATACGTCCATGATAAAACAATTACCGTTACCGCGTGCAGAGTGCCTTTTTGCAACGGTGAATTTCAGAGGCGAGGACGAGCCGGAGATAGAATTTTATACGGGAGGAGCGCCTGATGAAAAACAATAGGTTTTTACAGACCTTGGAACAGACGGAGGAATATCTGTATAGCACACACCAAATGACACAGCAGATAAAAGAGATTTATAGACGCGGAGAGGTTGAAACAGCATTCAGACAAGCGTTTGCGCTTCAGCCAATTACGGAGAGAATTGCTCTTCTCGGACGCTCATTGCCTACGTATACGGCGTATCCCCAAGCACGGTTTATGGTTGACAAGGTTATAGAAAACAGCGTTCCTGTGGATATAGGATTTACAAAAGAAGGCTGGTTTTCTGTAAGACTTCCTATGCTTTTACCGAAAAAAGAGAAGGGGACAACGGACTATATAAGACAGATTTTATATCCCGCAATGCAGAAGTTTTTCTCAGGTAAAGAGCCATTGAGATGCAACAGATCGGTGCTTATATACCGTCACGTATATGATGAGAGAGACACGGGACGAAGGCGAATAGATCACGATAATTTTGACGTGAATATGGTATCGGATATTATTGCGCTATACGTTCTTCTCGATGATTGTCCGTCTGTTTGCTCACATTTTCATTGTTCCGCCTTTGGTGACAGTGATAGAACTGAGATTTATGTAGTACCTGAAGAGGACTTTATTTTGTGGCTTGAAGCCGAAAAAACAATGCCCAAACGTGGGGTGACGCTATATGAAAACGCTTCTAAAAAGTAGAAAATGCAATTCCGAAAACGGTGTGTTTTACGGTGTGAAAAAGCGGATATGCTTTAAATTGTCAAAATCCAAGAAAAATAAGGCGTTGATGTGGATTTTTTATCTTGCATTTCGCCAAAGAGAGCAGTCGCCATGGCGAACTTCTCCTATGAACGGAGCGTTACTATGATACAGCTACACTCGGGCAGTCACACACATCTTATTCTCACGCTTCTTTCCGTTGTGGGAGAGTTCCCATTCCGCTCTTTGCATTTGCTCGGTAATGAGGAAGTCTTTCAGAAGCTTGTTAGACACCTTTGCGAAAAACAAATTATCCGCAATACAAAAACAAGAAAGGTAGTGCAAGCCAAGCTTTTGACCGTTTCAGGTAGTGGTCAGTATAGAACCATACGCTTGCATGCGGAAGCGTTACCTGTACTTGGGTGGTTTGAGTTGAGTGAATACTATACAGAAAATTTTTATAAGAGAAAATTCCAAAGTGATATTTCTCATGTGGAGCGAAATCACCGTGTTGCCGAGGCTATGGCAATGTTTTTGAAAATCGGTTTGGAGATACGCCCATATTTACTTCCGACACTTGCAGAGGAACTTACGCGAAAGCATTTTTCAGAGCCTACCGTCTATCCCGCAAAAATCATAAAGACAAGCGGAACTTTGGAACTGAGCAAAACTGCCTTTACCAGAATGGTTGCCGCTGTATTTACACATGACGAATGCTACGCCGTGTATAATACGAGAAGCGAAGCTATGAAATGGAGTGGAATGGGCGAGTTCAAAAGCAAACAAAATTTGATAGAAATAGCGAGAATGAACGGTAGCATAAATGACGTAAGCTCCGCTATACTTTTCGGAGCGTCGGGGGATACCGCTATTGAAACGCTGGAGGCATCGAATAAGACGGGACGTCTTGAATATCGGTTTGACGGTACGTACAATCACGTATATTTCTTTGAGTTGAACTCGAATGGAATTCGTCATCTTCGTCTGTTTCTCATACCGATGTGGAAGGAAAGACTTCTTGAGCTTTTATTTAAAGACCAAACCCGTAGCTTTAACAACGGTCATTTTGAGTATGACGCATACGTTGACGGAGCTTACGTTCTTTCGCATTTCGATGGAGATATTGCAAGACTCATTCGCTTCAAGGAGGCGATAGAGCATTATGGGTATCCAAATGAGGTGCTATGCTTTCCGCATCAGGTGAAATACGTAAAGAATTACCTCGGCAGTCACTTTACAGTAAAAATTATAGATATCGAAACCGTAGAAAAAGAGTTCGGTATCGGAAAGGACAAGGATGAAAGCAAATAAAAGACGAATATTTATAATTGCTCTAATAATACTTGCTTTACTTTTGCTTATGTACGTATCGGGAATATTTGCCCAAGGATACGTCAATTACTCAACTTGGCTGAGGGCAGGCGGCATGACGGGGAAGGCAACTATGAAATTTCCAAGTCTTAGCCCCATAACTTGTTATGCGAGTGCATTTACAACTGAAGGTCTATGTAGCTTACTCATAATTATAGTCTTATGCGCAGGCGGCTATGTAGTGTATAAATTATACGATAAGTTTGACGGCAATAAAAAGGATCCGCGCGGATTTACTACAAACTCATCGGGTGTGTACGGTACGGCGAGCTTTATGACCGAAAAAGAAATGAGGCGAATGCTTGAGCTGACGACACCGGATAAAGCAGAGGGAATTATACTTGGCGAATATAAGGGAAAGACGGTGTGTATGCCCAAAGATACCCGTCTTAACAGACATATTGCCGTGTGCGGAGCATCGGGAACGATGAAGTCCCGTGCCGTTATACGAAACGCGTTGTTCCAACATTTGAAGAACGGCGAATCTGTGGTGATAGCGGACGTAAAGAGTGAGTTCTATACCGATACGGCAGAGATGTTCAGAGAAAACGGTTATGAAGTTAAGGTCTTTAATTTAGTGAGTCCGAGTAACAGCGACTCGTGGAACTGTATGAGTGACCTCGGCGGGGACACGCTTCTTGCCCAGATACTTACTAACGTTATCATAGGAAATACCAGTTCGGGTAAGGGAGATCACTTTTGGGACAACGGTGAGGGCAATCTGCTTAAGGCACTAGTATTATACGTCGATAAGGATACCAAGCTCAGTTCCGAAGAAAAGAATCTTCCGACGGTATATCGCTTGCTTACTCAGAACAGTGAAAGTCAGTTGACAGGGATGTTCTCAAGACTTCCGCTTGACCATCCCGCGCGAGCCCCGTTCAATCTTTTTTCTCAAGCCAGTGAAACGGTAAAATCGGGTATCATACTGGGACTCGGTACACGCTTGCAGGTGCTGCAAAATAAAGCCGTTCAGAATATTACTTCTCGCTCTGATATAGATCTGACGCTACCGGGTAGAAAGAAGTGCGCGTATTTCCTTATACTGAGTGACCAAGATACAACGATGTCATTCCTCTCATCTTTGTTTTTCTCATTCCTGATGATAAAGCTCACACGATATGCCGATACACGCCCCGATCACAAATGCGACGTCCCTGTAAATTTCGTCCTCGATGAGTTCAACAATATAGGAAAACTAGGCGGGGCAGAGGACGGATCGGACTTTACACGGTTCTTAAGCGTATGTCGTTCAAGAGATATCCGAGTAATGCTTGCGGTGCAGTCACTTGGACAGTTGCAAAACAGATATCCGAATAATCTCTGGGCAGAGATAATCGGAAATATGGATATACAGCTCATGCTTGGTTGCACGGATGAGGTCAGCGCCAAATACTTTTCGGAGAGGAGCGGGGAGATGAGTATAGAGGTTAATTCTACAATGACTACACGGCGTACATTGGCAGTAGCTCAAATAATTCCCCAATATCGACACACTCAAGGTCTTGGCAAAAGGAAATTGCTGACACCCGATGAGGTACTGAGGTTACCCAATGAAAAAATGCTTTGCGTGGTTCGAGGCTGTAACGTACTTATGCTTGACAAGCTGGATTTCACAAAGCACCCCTATTCGAGGCTGATACGAAAGATATCGGTTTACGATTATAAGCCCGTATTACATACAGAGACAATGCAGTACACCGAACAAGCGGAAAAATCCAATCTGCACGGCTCGGCAGTGCCGCCCAAAGATTTTTAGAGGGGTATGACACGTTCTTATAATACTCCCGCAATAAAAACAACAAAGTAAAAAAACAAAAATATTAAAATCAAGGAGGAGTCAGAAAATGACCAAAAAGAAAAATGAGCTTCCCGTAGAGGAAGCAGCAAATCTCCATACTGATATGGAAATCAACGATGAAGTAGTGTCCGGTTTCGAAGATGGCAGCGGAATTCACGAAAAGGAGTCAGTGTGTCAGACCGAATCGGAAATTACCGCAAGTGAGGAAAAGGAGTTCGAAGAAAAGCCCAAACGCAAGAGAAAGACGGCAGTAAAGAAAAATGAGTCTGATACAGAAGCCAAGCCTTCGCCTGAAGTTGCGGACCAAAGCGAAAAAACACCTGAAGCTGAGGAAGCTGTCAGACCGATTCGCAGAGTGATGTCGATAGATGCCATAAGAACTGTCGAAACGGATGCCGAGCGCGCAGACCGTGACCTTATCGACCTTACGAGCGCAATGAAAACGGGCAAGATACTTTCGGGTAGCTTGCAGGGAGTTGAAGAGACCAAGGACGACGCAGTGGCAGTCGTTTATCGCGGCTCGTATAAGATAATCATTCCCGCAAGAGAAGCTATCCTGCCCCCCGACGATTACCGTGGACAACCCGTAGCCGACGTCCACAGATACATACTCACAAAGAGACTCGGAGCTGAGATCGATTACGTGATAAAGGGCATTGATGCTGAGAGCGGAATTGCCGTTGCATCAAGACTTGAGGCAATGAGGCTCAAGCGCAAGCAATTTTATTTCGGCACTGACAGAGACGGAAACAATTATCTTTATCCCGGCGTATGCGCTGAAGCAAGAGTGGTTTCGGTTATACGCGCAGGTATATTTGTTGACCTTTTCGGTCTTGAAGTATACATACCGCTTCGTGAGTTGAGCTATCAGCGTATGATGGACGCATCGGTATATTTCCAAGCAGGACAGCGAGTGCTCGTTAAGGTGATAAGCCTTGACAGAACCGATAAAAATAATATCAAGGCAGTCGTATCCGTAAAGCAGGCTATGGAAAATCCTTATGAAAAGGCTCTTCGCAGATATACCGTCGGAAACAGATACGTTGGCACTGTGAGTATGGTGGATACAAATGGAGTGTTCGTGGCTCTTGACGGTGGCATTGATTGCCTTTGCTCTTTCCCAAAACGCGGTCGTCCGCCCAAAGGAGCAAGAGTTACCGTTCGCATTCTCGGTATCAATAAGGAGACCAACAGGGTTTGGGGAGCTATTACACATACCGCTCTCCTCAGATAAAAGGAGCACTATATGAAAGCAGTTATTAAAAGGAAAACACGAATACTACTGCTTATATTATTGATCATCGTTGTAGCGATTACATCGGCGAGCATCGGTTCACTTAAGGTATCTGCCTCTACCAACAGATCAGGTGAGTACACTTTATCCGGTTCATATAAGGTGGATAATACAACCTATTCAGGCTATCCAAGCAAGTTTCAGATTAAAATATTTTCGGAGTATTTTACCGAGGATACTTCAACCTCAGTGTTTTACAACGGTAAGGTGCTGAATTGGACGTATTTCAATTTTGAAATTGAGGGAACGGAAACTTATACTTGTGAGCATGAGTCTTTTAATCTGACGAGAAACGGTAGTGAGTATTATACGAGAAATCTCAAAGGAATGGCAGGTCCCGGCGTTATTGCTAAAGGGGTATTATCTGACGGAGATTATGTGCTGACCTACGTTGGAAAATACAAGACCTCAAACGTACCTCATAAATATACCTTTACGTATAACTTTACGGTGGATACGACCAATCCGTCATATTCCTTTACGGCGGGGGGCACAAGTATTGCTAATGGCTCATATACCAACAAATCCATAACCTATTCCTACAGCGATTCTAATCCGGACAGAATATATTATCTTTCACCTGCGGCGTCGTCGTATATTTCCACTGTATCAACAAGTAAGACGGTATCGGCAACAGACGCTAACAACGGTTGGTGGAGATTTTACGCCGAGGATGATGGCGGTAATTATACAAGCACAGTAAGAGTTTATCTTGATACGATAGCCCCCGTTGGTACAATTAAAGACTCAAGTGGTTCTACGCTGTCAAGCGGAAGCTATACAAACAAGCCTGTAAAATATACAGCCACAGATACGGGGGGTATAAGCTATTTACAGGTTCAGCTGCCTAACTCATCCTCTTGGACGAGCTACGCTTCGGGAACGGAGCTTTCGGAATATTACGGTTGGTATTATTTCCGTGCGGTAGATAAGGCAGGGAACGTATCGGCAACATCAAGCGTATGTTATGATCCGATTGCCCCAACTGTAACTGTTTACGGCGGGGAGAATGAAGTAGCGATAGGCGGTATAACCAATGCGGACTATATAAAACTTGTGCCGCATGATGCTCATAGCGGTATATACGAATGCTTTGTAAAGAAGCCAGGCAGTTCTTCTTACACCTCGTATTCAATCGGTACAGAGCTTGCAGGAAATGGAGTGTATTCGTTTTACTGTACTGATAGAGCCGGAAACACAAGCTTTTATTATTCCGTGACCTTGGATACCACCTTGCCCACAGCTCAACTTTACGTTGACGGACAGAAGGTGACAAGCGGAGCTTATACCAATGGCGAGTACATATATTTCATTTCTGACGGAGCATACTGCTACGTAAAAAAGCCTAATGGAAATGATTATGAGCCGTATATATCGGGAACGGAATTCTCCCGAGCGGGAAGATATTATTTCTACGCTGTTGATACCGCAGGTAACTCCACAGCAACGTATAGCGTTGTTATTGACAGAACGCAAAAGACGGTAGCTTTGAGTAACATAGCGTACGGTAATACTGACGGAGACGTAACTGCTTCGTGGACAAACAAAGACTCTGCAATTTACGCTCCAATATCCAAGGTGACTGTAAACGGCGTATCTATTAAAAGCGGCTCTGTAATTTACACGATAAACACGGGTAGTTACAATGTAGAAGTAACCGATGAAGCAGGAAATACTTGGAGTACATCTTTTACGTCAACAAAAAAGAATATCCTTACGGATACTCTTGTAAGAGAATATTATGACGTGGAGAATGCCGACGGAATTCTGATCTCATACGAAAGCTACGACAACGCACTTGACTTTGCGAGAAGCATAGAGAACGGATACGTTACTGTAGGAGTATGGAACGGCAGCTCTTGGGACGGAGGTATTGCTATGGATACAGAGGATAGTGCGAACGCCGCCAACGGCGCTTATTATATCTACAAGAAAAGCGGAAGTCCCGATGAACGTGTGGCGTACTTTACGCTTGACAGACTTAATAAGGTCATAGACGAGTACGCAAAGGAGAGAGTGGAGACATGCTATTATTGGCAGAAAGAACCCGAAAACATAGCGCAGGGTGAAGAACTCTATACCGATTACATCCTTGACAGCTCCGTTGCTTTGGGAGATAATATTACTGTCTATCTTGACGAAGAGCTGATTGTAGGTAATTGTGTTGAGGTGGAAGGCTTTCATACGCTTACCGTAAAAGACAATTACGGTAATAGCTGTGACTATAACGTAACGATAGTCCGCAGCACTCCCGACGTTCTGTATTCGGTAGGTAACGGTAGTTGGAATAAGGCGGATTTCTCAAGAGTGTATTATTTCAAAGAAGACGTAAGCGTAACGTTGAATGACGAATACGACGAAATGGCTTTTATATCCGTATATGACGAAACGGAAGATGTGTTCAGAATGTGCTTCAAGGGAGATAGCATTATGCTGTCGGAAAGTGCTACATATACGGTGTTCGCGGTAAACCACGCAGGAGAAAGTGAAATGCTGACAATAATTATTTCAAAAAATGCTCCAAATGCAACCTTTACTGACGACGAGGAAGAAAAGAGATTGGATATTGAGATCACCGAGAGCGAGGATATATATTCTCATATTCAGACTATGGAGATACTCAAATCCACAGACAACGGACAGACTTGGCAAACACTTACCGAAGACGATTACGGAACGGAAATATCGCTGGGGCAGCTAAAGTACTCATTCAGAACAAGCGGTATATATAAGATAATCCTTACCGATGAATTTCGAACAGGTATTGATGCCGTTAGCGTGCAGTACGCATACGGACAAAAAGCACCTGCGGGAATACTTATGGGAGTCGAGAACGGCGGACACACAAACGGTGCAGTATCCTTTGAGTGGTATGATGAAGCCGTTGTAACCGTTACCAAGGACGGAGAGGTGATTAAATATCGCAGCAGCTCTGATTTGAGGGAAGACGGTTATTACGTTATCACTATAGAGAACTTTGACGGAATGAAAAACATGTATTCGTTTACCATAGATACGGAATATCCAAAGGTATCTCTTAACGGTGTAGAGAACGGAGGTACTGTCAACACAGATGTGAGTCTTGACCACGCGGACAGAGCGGAGATTTATAAGAACAGCGAGCTTGTGGGCAAGTACGCTTCGGGTACACCTATAACCGACGACGGAGATTACCGTATTGTCATATGCGACTTTGCCGGTAACGCTACGGAAGTATCTTTTTCCATAGATAAAACAGCGCCCGTGGCGACATTGGGCGGAGTAGATAACGGCGGGACTACCAAAGGAAAAGTAACGCTTACCGAGCCTGATGAAGATGTAAACGTAAAGGTGTACTTCAACGATGAGGAGATAGAGTACGTTAAGGGAGATAAATTCACCTCTGCCGGAGCTTACAAAATATTGGTTTCGGACATTTACGGTAACGCCGCTGAATACAATTTTGAAATACTCAAATCGGCAAACGGGGCCGTTATAGCTCTTATAGTTATCGGTGTTATTGCCGCATTGGGTGTTGTAGCCGTTGTCGTCTTAAAAAAGAAGAAGCTGTTTTAGTGCAAAATGATGAAAAAAGCTCTGTCATACTGACTTTGAGCAAAAGACTTGTAGCTTCTTCCAAACTTTAAAAATCGAGTAAAAATTCGTTGACAGAAAGCCTGAAATATGATATACTTTTAGTGCAATAGAAATTCGCCCAGGCTTTCGGTACATCGACGATCGCGGTGTCAGACCTGTCAGGGAGACAGGGAACCGTCACGGTTCGGTTGAGATATTACACGAACCACAATGGCGAATTTCTTTTGATAAAAAAAGCAAAGCCGAAAGGCTGCATTATATTACAGAGTCAATTGATGGATGAGACCGCAAATTCCATCGGCCTGTGGTATAACTATGCAGTTTTTCGGCTTTTTTATTTTTACAGGGAGGTTTAATGAAAAACAATAAAAAGAAGAAAAAGGGAAAGGGTATAAATTACTCCACGTTACGCTGTCCGTATTGCGGTAGCAGCGTTATATACAGAAGCGCGGACGGAATATATAAGGACAACAGCAAAAACTCAATGCTGTACGTCTGCTCTAAATACCCCGAATGCGATGCATACGTAAGAACGCATCCAAATACCAACGTACCTATGGGAACGTTGGCAAATAAGCATTTGCGCACACTTCGTCAAGAAGCCCATAAATATTTTAATCGAATATACGAGGAAGGGTATATGACTAAGCAAGATGCATACCGATGGTTGTCTTTCGCAATCTCAGCTCCAATGTCCCATACGCATATAGGAAATCTTGGGGAGTATTATTGCGAGGTCGTTATAAAAGAGAGTAAGCGGATACTTGCCAATAAGGAAAAAGCCTGTGATATAAAACAAGAGGAAACAGCATGAAAAGAAGAATATGGCAGTACACTATACCTTTAATTGTTGTCGTTTTAACTTTCGTGCTGATAAGATGCGTTTTTATGATAGGCTTTGTTCCAAGCGAGTCGATGGAACCGACTATACGAAAGAACAGTATCATTGTCGGTTTAAGGATATACGGGGAGTTGAAAGAGGGAGACGTTATAATATTCGAGCGAGAGGGAAAACTGCTTGTAAAGCGTATTGCAGAATGCTCAGGAAAGGGATATTATGTGCTTGGCGACAATATGGAAAATTCGTATGACTCACGATATTGGGACGACCCATATGTGGATAAAAACGTTGTTATCGCAAGGGTATTATTTGCTTGATAAAGTATGTTATTGCCAACATTCCGCCAGCATTGCGCCGACATTATCAAAAGCCATTGACAAACAAGAAAATATTTATTATAATAATAGCGTAAAGTATCACATTTGCCATTGAGCATATAAAGTTTATCAGAGTTACACAGTGTCCGACGGAGAGATCCATCGGGCACTTTTTGTATATCAGGGCGATGAGCCACAAAGCACACAGAGATATTTCTTTGTGTGCTTTTTTATATAGATCTGGAGTCGAAAGGCTCCCACCAACTTTATTCTCGGGATAGCTTCGGCTATCCCGTTTCTATAAAAACACAGAAAGGAGACTTCGAAATGAAATGGGTCTAAAGTTACAATTAAGGAAAAGTAAAACAGGGAGGTGCTTTTTATGCAGGAATATGAAGTGTCTTTATTAAAGCTCTTTACGGACATCATGCTTGATGAAACTATCTCGGATAAGGTTCGTCAGCTCCGCTTTTACGCGCACAAAATGCTTTGGGGACAGATTGAGCATTACAGGAAGCTTGGATACGTCGATAGACTTTTAAATAGTATCGCGGAGAAGAAAATAGCCATGATACAAAAAGCAACGACCAAGACTGAAATTGAAAAAATCGTTCGTCCTCACGCTCCACATTTTAATGGAGTGGATTTTGTTGCTGACGAATACCTCACACCCGAGGAAGAGATGATCGCGTGGTCGGAAGTATCGTTCAGAGCTCCTCTATCCAGTATTGCTTGTAAACGCTACATGAAGCTTTTCAAGGAATTCTTTCCGGAAGAGAGCGAACGGTTAAAGATAGGAGAGACGGTATGATTATATCATACAAAATCAAAGGCATTACCTTGAACGAAGACGACCTTTTTTGTATCAATCAGTATTATGAGGCAGCCTGTACTGCCGAATATATCGCAGAGAATTACGGATTGGATGAAGAATTAGCTTTAAAGCTTGGTTACGAGATTCGTAAGAAAATGGATAAGTACGGATATGATGAGGAAGAAGCTATCAAAGTTGTCTTTAAAGAAGAAGGTATTGATATCAATACTTCCGAAGAATAGGAGAGAAGATGAAATACAACATAACGGATTTTATGGGATATAACCTAACTCTCAGACCACGATTGGAATTGTACTCTGTACGTGATTTTATGGGGGAGCAGTTGCCGGGCTTGGCAATCGTACTTGATAATATTACGGAAGGTGAGCAAGAACCCTCGGAATACTGTATGTTGACAGTATCGTTCGGTGAATTTATCGGTTTAAAAAACTGTGCGTATATCGATGTAAACAACTCTGATTTCAGTGACCAACTTCTTGGGCAAGGAATGGCAAAGCCTACGGGATTAAGCAAACGCAGTGGCTTATGTGAATATCCATTATGGTTATTTGACGAGGACATGCTCAAGGAAATTGGAGCTGAGAATTATCAGATTTATAGCGATGCATACGATCAGTATCAGAGTAGGGAGTAATATGGTAAAATCGAATCAAATCTACACACCGCAGACATTCGTCGAAAAGGTCGCAGGCAGATGCTACTGTTTTAGGAACGAAAACACAGTAGCGGAAATGGAACAGGTATTAAGACATCATCGACAACCGTTTTCCAATTATGCTCTTAATGAGATAGAGCATATAGTAGAAAATATGCTTGAGGTGGTTCTTGTTGACGTTTCCGGGTTTGACACAAATGGGCGGTGGCAACGAGAGTACAGATGGTTTGAAGTCCCAAAGGGATTTTCAAACAAAGAGGAATAACAATTATTCAAAAAGAAAGGAGATGCACAAATGAGTGCGCATAAGAACAAAACAAATAATAACACAACGTATGTTACAGTACAAAATCCATTTTTTGCTAAGACCGTAGTAACAACGGGAAAGTTTCAAAATTACACGAGAGAAGGTATTCAGAACAAGCTGATCTCTCTTGGCGCTAATCCCGCAAGCTCGGTTACAAGGAAAACAGACTACCTTATCGTAGGCGAAAACGCAGGCAGCAAGCTCACGAAGGCATTGCAACTCGGTATCAGAACGCTTACCGAGGAGGAGTTTGAAGCAAAGCTCGCCGGAGAATAGTCGGGAAAACAGTAGCGGAGTCTTTATTGGCTCCGCTTTATCTTTAAGAATTAGTTTAAGAAAGGGAATTAAAATGAACGTAAATATGAATTGGCAGATACATTTGCCGGACGACAGTTATAATTATGAAAGACGCACTTCCTTCAAGCCGTATCTTTGTAATGCACATACACACGGAATGGCTCGGTACGGACATCCTGATTTTCAGGTCGTCCTTAGAATATCAGACAGCGAGATAAGAAGAATACTTAACATTCTTTGTTTGGCAGTTCAAAAAGGTATTACCTTTGAGGACGGAGAATACATCGGCGGTATTTATGATGATTGCCCAGTAAGATTGCAGTCCTTCTCAGAGGGGAACAGACAGGTTCTGAGAGTCATAATTCCTGACGGTAATAATACTTTTCCTGAAGGAGCGTATTGCCATAGACCGTATTCCTATCAACTTCTTCGTACAGACGCGTTGAGAATGTAAAATGAGCGACAAAACGAAGGATATTGCTTGCCCATTTTGCGAGACACTCAAAAAGCATAAAGAAGACAGAGAGTATTACAGAAGGGAAAATGATAAATCCGTAACGGAATATACGGCAGCCTTAGTGGATAGAACCTACCTTGACGATTATCAAATAGGACAGTTTACACACTATGGATTTGAGTTGTACTTCTGTCCCGTATGCGGAAATACACTTATGGAAAAGACATATAAAAGTGAGGAAAATAAAGATGAATGATGAACGAAATCAAGAACAAATCATCAGAAAGGATGCAAGGAATTGCTTTGTAGAGAGTAAAAACGATTCCTTTGACAGAAACCGTATTCATTTCTTTTTTGCAACGTATGATACAAGTAAGCCCGAAGGCGCACGATACATCAATACCGTAAATATCTACATTCCCGCAGAGGAGTTCTTGGAGCTTTGCCGTAAACTCAGCAGCGGAGAACTCAAGTATATCGTGAAGGAAAAAAAGAAAAACAACGATGAGAGCGATATTTACAAAACGATGGGCGGAACGAGTGCGGAAAGACTCAAGCAATTCAATAAAGAGCGAACGGACGGAATGAGTCTTTCACGGTGTCTTCGTATTTCTATCGGCAGAAAGACCGAGGTGGCTCTGACAGCAGACAGCGGACCGGGCGAGACGGATGAAAAGGGACTTATCGTTCCACGGTATAAAGGAAAACCCGAAAATCATGTCGCTATCGGAATGAGCTTTGATGATTTCAGCGAGCTTATGCTAATGACAAAGGCGCACTTTGATGCGTGGCTCACTGCTCGGTATATGAGAGGAAATATTCAGAGCAAAACAGTAACACCGCAAAAGTCCAAAGAAAAAGTGACTATGCCCAAAGAACACGAATCGGCTGAATACGTAATACCCGAACAGCCACAGAATGTAGTAGCATCATTTTTTGCATAACAGATCCCCCCAGGATTTAGTATAAAGTCGTGGGGGGCATCGTTTTTGGTTTTTTTTGAAATTGCAACGAATTGTTCATAATTGTATGGTACAATATAGTTTAATAAGACGAATACCTTTTAAATGGAGGGATATAATGGAACGTAAAGATGAAAAGATTGCTGTGTATATGAGAGTCGGTTCAGCTAGTCAAATTGAAAATAAATCAGTGGTGTTGTATGTACGAGAAAGCAATCACTGCGGTGCTGAGGAGTCTTTAAGAAAACAAAAAGAGAGGTTAAAGGAGTATTGCAAACAAAACGGATATATTGTAGCAAATGAAGTCGCAAATATTGGAAGCCGTGCAGACAGTCTTGATGCACTGAAACAGGCAATAGAGTATGCAAATAATATAGAAAGTAAAACTGTGCTAATGGTTACTTCCAACAGAGTGATTGGCACTGTTTCTGAACTTGAGGTTGTTTCTGAACTTATTGAAAAAAACGGTGTAAAAATCAAAACCCTTGATAGTTCTTATGAAAATGCTGAAAAAATTCCATTCATTGAAAAGTTAATCGCTCAAACCATTGCTTCCGTTAATGAAGACAACTACGAGGACAACTAAATAGAAACCGAGAATACTAAAAAAGATAAGGATTAAATGTACATCCTTATCTTTTTTATCTAACAATGTTCTATATCATATAATGTTTTAAACAATAAATAGCGAATTCGCTATTGACCGAAATAAAAAAGTATGATATACTATAAAAAAGAAATAATAACGGAGGACACTAAAGATGCCCGAATTATGTAGATTTTATAATATCGTTATCAAGATGATTTATAATGATAATAGCCAGCACCACAAACCTCATTTTCACGTTTATTTTGCAGAATACGAAGCCTCAGTCGGAATAGACGGGGAATTGCTTGCGGGTAGTCTTCCTCTTAAACAGTTGAGACTTGTTCAAGCATGGGCTCTTATTCATGAGGATGAATTGTATGCAGCGTGGAACAAGGCAGTCCAAGGTGTAGCTTTTGGAAAGATAGAGCCTCTACAGTAATGATTTTGAAAGGAGTATAACGGTATGTATATTAAGGATGGTATTGCTTACGCCGGAGAGGAAGCACCAATGCTTAAAGTGAATGGTGTTCGTCCTCTTGAAGATCACAAATTATGGCTTCGATTTAATACCGGTGAAGCAAGGGTATTCGATTTTACACCACTGTTATCAATGCCCGCTTTTGCACCTCTTTCGGATATGAATGTGTTTAGGGGCGTGTATATTGACTATGGTGTTCCTGTTTGGAATGACGGCGATATTGATATAGCCCCCGAAACTCTTTACGAGCAAAGCATTCCGGTTGGAGGTACTATAGGTGCCTGAACAGTGTTCGAGAATCATTGATACATTAATTGAAAAGCGTAAAGAATTAGGCCTTACGCAAAAGGAACTCGCTGATGCTTCTCATCTTACGCAATCAGTGATTGCACGCATAGAAAGTAAGAAAGCAATGCCCCAGTTGGATACCTTGATGAAAGTAATCTATGCCCTTGGTTGTGACATAGAGATCAAGGCGGTGTAATTATGGAACATATACAGACCGATTGGGAAAAACTTACTTCCGCAGAAAAGAAACAGCAATTATTTCTAAATCAAAAGAAAACACTTGATTTGTTTCTGGAGCGTAATGCAATATCCAAAGAGCAATATGATAAAAGTCTTGGCGACCTTAAAGAAAAAATGAATATTACGGAGCCGTAAGTCACAAATCAGGCGTAAAGTCGGCGCACACCCGCGAGTGACAAACAAAATCAAATATGATAAAATATATCGTGAAAGCAGAATTCTTACAATTACACTTTCACGATATTTTTATTTGCAGGAGTTATAATGAGAAAAACACCGGTTAATGAAGAAAAAACAAAATTTGATTTTGGAAATTACTACGAGGATATTTTACCCGATGATACAGACGAGGTAAATACACAAACAAAAGACAATAAGCTTGTAATACGGTTAGCAATACTTGTTTTTTTTGTACTTGTCGCACTGTCAGCGTGCATTGCACTGCTCGTATTGCTTGGGGGAGAATGAGTATGAGAGAAAAATTCAGGACGATACCCACAATACTGAAAAAGCAGATCATAATTAAATTACTTCTTGGCATTCTCACTTTTGTTGCGGTTATTATCGCTGTGTGTAAACGTGAGGTGTATTTGCTATTACCGTCTGTCGCGTTGTGCTTTGCTTGCGCTTATGATGGAATATCTATGCTGTGTAACTGCCTATCAAAAAAATATACGGTGATTGAGGGGATATGTGAGGATATAGCATTTACCGCTTTTCGCAAAAGGGTTAAGTATATTACAATAGAGTGCGAAGGCTGTAAGGTGAAGATCGTAATTCGTCAAAAGCAGAATAAGGTCGGTATCGGTGAGACAGTCAAAATATATATACCGCAAAGCGCAGCCGTATATCAGTATGACGAAAAAAAGGTGATATGCGATTTTTATGCTTTGGAGGTTATAAAATAAAGCTTTGCCGACATTGTGCCAACTTTGCGCCGACATTGTCGAAAGCTATTGACAGATAAGATTTTGTTTAGTATAATAAACACGTAAAGTATCTTATTTGCCAGTGAGCAATTACAGTTTAACAGAATAATTCACAGTGTCAGATCGCGATTGCGTGTGTCTGGCACTTTTTATTTTCACCAGATTTCTGCCCGAGAAACTCGGGATGAAATAAAATATATTATATTGCAGTAAAACTGCGGAAAGGAAAAAAATCATGTTTCTAATTTTAGACAACGTCGTAATCTCAAAGGGATACGGCGACAACCCCGCGATTCGTATCAGTAATGGAGAAAAAGGAAGCCTTGCGCGCTTTAGCGTCGGTAAAAAGATGTATCATCCCAGAGCCGACGATAAAACCAAGTGGGTAAACCTTCAGGTCAAGACAGACCGCCCCGATCTTATCGAGCAGATAAAACGAATGCAGCTCAAGGAGGGCTCTTGGGTCAACCTTAAGGGTGAGATAAGAGTTGAGGCGTGGCAGGATCAGACCACAAAAGAGGAGAAGGAAGGATTTGTCCTGTATCTTGCATCCGTAAGCTATTCGGGTTCGAGTTCGGGAAAGTCCAAAAACAGCGATTCAGCAACTGAAGCCTCGGAAACAAAGCCGACACCGCAAGCATCGGGTAATTTTACAGGCTTTGAGAGCTTCAGCGAGAACGCATTCTTCGACGTGTAAACAGTCAAAACAAACATAGCGCATAAGACGCACATCATCAAGATTTTGGTGGTGTGTGTCTCTTTTCTTTTAGGAGGAATACAAATGGAAAACGAAATATTTTCACTGCTTTCAGACGGTGAAAGAAAGACAAAGTTAAAAAACGTTATCAAAACAAAAACAGGAAACAGACTAAACGATTACGAGACTGAATCTATACTTTACGGTGTTCGCTTGAACAGACAGTATTCTGTTTTCGTTTATGAAAACGATAAGGATTTCAGCGCTGTTCTGGCGCTCCCGTCAGGGTACAGAGGAAAAACAGTATTCGGACAGGTACTGTCAGGTACTACGGAGCGACCGGGTGAGCTGTACGATACTCATAGGGCTGCGGCTGTCATAGTAAATAACGTGGCAGACCTTGAGGGTGTAAATAAAATACACATATATATCCCACACGGGTATGCGGTAAGAGGTAGGTAATATGAACGATAACGTAGCTAAAAAACAAATGCTAAGAAACGCCCAGACCATACTTTGCATCATAATCGCGGTATCCTATCTGTTCAGATTTTGGATATGCATTATCCCAGCAGCAGTGGGTGTGCTTGTTACAAGTATCATATTGTGGCATGTTAA